>CAMWMS010000039.1 GCA_947175435.1 uncultured Lachnospiraceae bacterium
ATTCAGCATATAGAATACATCCTGAACCATCTTTCCCATCAATTTAGCGGATTCATCCAGTCCCCGTTCGATCTCGGCAACAGGTTTCATGTTCTTAGTCAGGTCATCGGAGATAGCGGCCAAACCGGCGGACTGTTCATTCAGCGCAGAACACTCTTCGCGAAGGCGGCCCATTTGATCCTGTACATTGGTGACGGAACTGAAAATTTCTTCGCTGGTTGCGGCTATGTTAGTGATGGAATCGGTTATGCTGACAATGTTTGAGACATTTTTCTGGTTGTTGGTAAGTACCTTGTTCAGGTTTTCACGAATCTCTCCCAGCTCCGCAACAGATTTGTCCAGACTGTCGGAAGACATTGTGGCAGCCGTTTCGATCTCTGCCACGAAACCGTCCATATTAGCCGTGAGCTGCTTGGTTTCATCGGCAAGACTCCTGATCTGTTCGGCAACGACCGCAAATCCCCTCCCGGCTTCTCCGGCTCTTGCAGCTTCAATGGAAGCGTTCAGCGCCAGCATATTAGTCTGGGCGGAGATAGAGTTGATACCCTTAATTACCTCGTTCATTCCCTTGATGATATCGAGGAGTTGATGCATATCATCCTTTATTCTGTCGGATTCTGCAATAGTAGCCTGCGATTCCTCGACGATGCGGGAAATTTCACGGCTGCTTTCCTCCATATCATCCATGATTTCTCCCGCGGCGGAAGAGACCTGTGTGATGGATTCGGTAAAGCTTTCATGTGCATTAACCACTTCATTCATACTTTCTTCGGTTAATTGAGAGGCGCTTACTACGGTTTCGGATATGTGGTGAACATTGCTGCTGATGTTAGACATCTTTTCTGTGCTGTCATTCATGGCAAGATCTAAGGCGCTGATTTTCATGACAGAGGAGCAGACATCGCCCACTAATTTATTAAATTTGTCCCGGCCGTCGGATAATCTGTCATAAATTTGCTGTGCGTCTTTATTTCCTTCGACAGGTTCCATTCTGCCGATGCAATGTAATGCCTTGTCATTTTTGACTTTCATTTATGAGTCCTCCTGTATCGAATGGTTATATTATCTTATTTTAAATTATAACAGATGCCTTTCTTTTTTTCTACCTAAAAAAAGAGCTTATTATGAAATTGTGTGATAAAATATTACTGTTATACATTGTATGATATCGAACGAAATGACAGAAGAAGCGGTAGGCTTGCCAAGAGGAAGGGAGACTTCTTATGACAGAAGGATATAGAAGTGATGATCTGTGTGCGCAGTGTAAGGGGCGATGCTGTAAGACAATGGGATGTTCTCTTGCACCGGCGGATATGATTCAAGCACTGGAAGATAAGGCAGTGACGCAGGAAAATGTGGAAGATTTATTACAAAAGGGGAATTATGCCATCGATTCTTTTCAGATCGGCGGACATGCTTTTTATTATATGCGAATGCGGCATAAATGCTTTACATTTATCGGGGTGGATGCCATGGGAGAATGCATCATGCTGACTGAGACAGGATGTAAGCTTGCGTTCGGGGATAGACCGAAAGGCGGCAGGATGCTAGAGGCAGGTGCGGATGGCAGATGTGTACAGCATTATACGCAGGCGATGATGATTGAAGACTGGAGTCCCTATCAGGGGATATTGAAAAATATCTGGTGCGACTGGTATGAACGTATGGAACGGGAAGGCGTATTCGACAGATGTGAGGAAGAGTATATGCAGTTTCAGATGGTGCAGAGAAGTCATAGCAGTGAAGAGCGGTTGACATGAGCGGAGGCGTGAGTCTATAATAAGGCGTCAACGTATGGCGGGATAGAAAGGCATGGGTATTAGTATGAATATTCTGGTAATAGGCGGCAGTTATTTCTACGGCAGAGTGTTCGTTATGGAAGCAGTCCGTGAACACAGCGACTATCATATTACCGTTTTAAATCGGGGAACATATTCCATGGAAGAGTTTGGCGTGAAACAAGTTACAGGGGACAGACATGATCCAGCGGCACTTACCGCCTGCAAAGAAGATTATGATGCGGTGATAGATTTCTGTGCTTATGAGGTGGGTGATGCAAAGAGCGTAATAGAGAATCTGCCGGGGAAACTCGGTCAGTATATTCTGATCAGCACCGTAGATGCCTATGAGCGCGGCAGCGGAATTGTCAAGACAGAAGATCATGTGCTGGAACACAGAGCATTTTCCGGGGAGGCGGGCGCTTATATTGCGGGTAAGGTGGCATTGGAAGAGGAAATCAGAAACATATGTACCGACATGCAGATTCCATACACGATACTTCGTCCGGCAATCCTCTATGGTCCGTACAATTATGCGCCGAGGGAATCTGCCTATATTCAGATGATGCTAATGAATCATATGTTGCCGTGGTTTACGGATGCCGATGGGCGGTTTCAATTCGTCTATGTGAAAGATGCTGCTCAGGCGATTCTGAAGGTGCTCGGCAACGAGAGAGCGTATGGACAGGCCTACAATCTCTGTCAGGATGAGATTGTGACCTATGAGCGCTTTTTTGAGGTGCTTAAGAAGGCTGCGGAACCGGAAGTGGCAGAGCAACTGCAGAAAATACCGATGACGGTAGATGAGGCCGCAAGCAGACAGGTTCCGCTTCCGTATCCCGCGACGGCGGAAGAGACGGAGTTATGCTCCAATGAGAAGAGTAAGCGGGAACTGGGCGTGGAATATATGGATTTTGCGGAAGGCATGAGCAGGACATACAGGGCATTTCGTAATGTGTTTTCATAGATCGAGATGGCGCCGTATGCGGAAGCTTCGATTAACGGAATTCGGTAATGTGAAAGACAGGAGAAAGAAACAATGACGCTGGATCAGGTAGCAATAGGAAAAGAAGTGAAAATTACAAAGGTGGGAGGAGAGGGTGAGCTGCGATGTAGACTGCTTGATATGGGACTGATTCCGAAAACCCTTGTAAAAATACAGAAGGTGGCCCCAATGGGTGACCCGATAGAGATTCAGCTTCGGGGATATGAATTGACGATCCGCAAAGAGGATGCGGGGAAAATTGAAGTGATTCAAACCTGAGGCATGCAGAGATACGACAGGCATAACGGAAGAAGGACAAAACGATGATATATGCTTTAGTAGGAAATCAGAATTGTGGTAAGACGACGCTGTTTAATCAGTTGACAGGTTCTAACCAGCACGTAGGAAATTTTCCGGGCGTGACAGTGGATTCTAAGATGGGCGAGATTCGCGGCGATAAGGGTGACGCGGTGGTGGATCTGCCGGGAATCTATTCTATCCGTCCCTATACGAACGAGGAGCTAGTGACCAGACGGTTTATTTTACAAGAGAAACCGGACGGGATCATCAACATCGTAGATGCTACGAACATTGAGCGGAATCTGTATTTGACACTACAGCTTCTGGAAATGCACATTCCCATGGTGCTCGCGCTTAACATGATGGATGAGGTACGTAGCAATGGAGGAACCATTGATATCGGGAAGATGGAAGAGGTACTGGGTATTCCTGTGGTGGCGATTAGTGCGGTTAAGAATGAGGGAATCGAGGACTTGATCCGCGCGGCGAAAGAAGTATCAGAGCGGCGTATTTTTCCGAAGGTGACGGATTTTTGTGAAAAGGGAGCCGTACATAGATGTATCCATGCGGTAAGCCATCAAGTGGAAGACCATGCGGAACGCATCGGAATCTCTCCGAGATTTGCGGCAACGAAGATCGTGGAGGGAGATAAGGATATTATAGAGAGTCTGAATCTGTCGGAGAATGAGATGGATCTGATGGAGCACAGCATCGTGGAGATGGAGCGTGACAGCGATATGGACCGGAACGCGGCGCTGGCGGGTATGAGGTATGAATTTATCGAGAGAGTCTGCGCTCAGGCGGTCATCAAGTGTAGGGAGAGCAGGGAGCATAGGAGAAGCGTGAGGATTGACAGTGTGCTGACGAATAAGTATCTGGCGATCCCGTCTTTCCTGTTGATTATGCTGCTGGTGTTCTGGATGACTTTCGGTATTGCAGGTACTTTCCTGAGCGATCTGATGAGTATGGGCATTGACGCATTGGCGCGGGTGACACAGAGGGCGTTAGAGGAGTACGGCATTAACCCGGTGGTAGAGAGCCTGGTGATAGACGGTATTTTTGCGGGTGTGGGGAGTGTGCTTAGCTTCCTGCCCATTATTGTGGTATTATTCTTCTTTCTTTCCATTCTGGAGGATTCCGGCTATATGGCCAGAATCGCCTTTGTGATGGACAGACCTTTGCGTAAGATCGGATTGTCGGGTAAGAGCTTCGTGTCTATGTTGATCGGGTTCGGGTGCAGCGTACCGGCGGTCATGTCCACCAGAACATTGTCCTCCGAGCGGGATAAGCGGATGACTATTATGCTGATCCCTTTCATTAGCTGTTCAGCGAAAATACCGATCTATGCGTTGTTTGCAGCGGCATTTTTTAGGAAACATCAGGCGCTTGTCATGATGGGCCTTTACGCACTTGGCATTCTGGTGGGAATTATCTGCGCGATGGTCTTGAAGACGACGACGTTTCGAGGTAAGCCGATGCCGTTTGTAATGGAGCTGCCTAATTACAGATTCCCGTCTGCCAAAAGTGTGGCGCTTCTCATGTGGGATAAGGCGAAAGATTTTATTCAGCGTGCCTTTACGATTATATTTGTGGCAACGCTGCTCATCTGGTTTCTGCAGTCCTTTGATACAAGACTGAATGTGGTGACGGATTCCGGAGAAAGCCTGTTAGCTATGATCGGCAAACTGATTGCTCCGCTATTCACACCGCTGGGGTTCAATGACTGGCGTGCGGCGACGGCTTTGATCAGCGGATTTAGCGCCAAGGAAGCGGTAGTCAGTACGCTGAGTGTGTTGACAGGCACTGCCATGACGAGTCTCGGCGAAACACTTGGTACGATATTTACGCCGCTTGCAGCAGGCAGTTATCTTGTTTTTACACTGTTGTATACGCCCTGTGTGGCGGCAGTTGCAACGATCAGGCGGGAGATGAACTCCGCGTGGAAGACGCTGGGCATCGTATGCATGCAGTGCGGCGTGGCGTGGCTTGCGGCATTTATATTTTATCAGGTCGGGAGTTTATGCTTGCATTTTCTGTAAGAAAGTAGTAACATTACAGCAAGAACATAAGGAAAACGTTTTCTGCAAGGCAGACAGATATATGCCGACAGAGAAGTTTAAGGTGCAGAGGGGTACTGCAGCATTCGTATAACGGAGGTATTTGATTTATGGATTTCAATGCGGTATATCACAGGGCGAACGATAATTATTGTTATCCTCTGGACGGGGAGCAGTTGGTCATCAATATTAAGACGGGATATGATGTGCGATATGTGAATATTATCCAAGGAGATCCTTTTAAGTCAGGTATTCTGGGCGGCGGGGAGAGCTGGAGCGGGGATGCGATCAATATTCCCTTTAAGAAGCGGCTTAAGAATCAGCTCTGGTGGACGACGACGATCAAACCGGAGTATAAAAGGCTGAAATATTATTTCGAGTTACAGACGGACAGTGAACGGTGGTTTTATTTCGAGGACGGTTGCGTGTCGGAGGCACAGATGCAGTTGGAGGGGAGAAGCCGTCAGTGTTTTGTCTTCCCATGGATGAATCCGGCGGATATTCCGGTGACTCCGGACTGGGTGAATGAGACCATCTGGTATCAGATCTTTCCGGAGAGATTCTGTAACGGTGATCCGTCTATCAATCCTGAGGGTACACTTCCTTGGCGTAACAAGGGTTCTGTTACCAATAAGGAGTTTTTCGGCGGAGATTTGCAGGGCATTATCAATAAGCTGGATTATATTCAGGGTTTAGGAGTGTCCGGATTGTACCTGACGCCGATCAATGAGGCGCCTACATCTCACAAATATGACACTACGGATTACACGAAGATCGATCCGCATTTCGGATCGGAAGAGACGATGATTACGCTGGTGAGAGAAGCACACAACAGGGGAATCCGTATTATGCTTGACGGGGTGTTTAATCACAGCGGACAGGAATTTGCTCCTTGGCTGGATGTGAAAGAGAAGGGACCGCAGTCTGAGTATTGGGACTGGTTCATGATCAATGAGTGGCCGTTTAAGCAGGAGGGCGGATGTGCTTATGCAAAGCAGTATTATACGTTTGCCTTCTTCGATTCGATGCCGAAACTGAATACAAATAATCCCAAGGTGCGGGAGTATCTGATCGGTGTGTGTGAGAACTGGGTTAGAAATTACGATGTGGACGGTATCCGGCTGGATGTGGCCAATGAGATATCTCATACATTCTGTAAAGAACTGCGGACACATTTGAAGGCGATCAAACCGGATATTTATATTCTTGGCGAGATCTGGCATGATGCGATGCCATGGCTGCGGGGAGATGAGTTTGATGCGGTCATGAATTATCCGCTCGCAGAGAGTATTAAGGACTTCTGGATTGATAAGAGCCTGAAGAATGAAGATTTTGAGTATACCATCAATCGTTGCTATACAGGATATATGCAACAGACGAATGATGTGCTTTTTAATCTGCTGGATTCCCATGATACGAAGCGGCTGCGCAGCGATGTAAAAAATCTGGACGAATATTTTCAGCAGCTCGCGGTGCTGTTTACTATGCCGGGATCACCGTGTATTTATTACGGTACGGAGATCGCTATGGAGGGAGGATATGATCCGGACTGCAGACGGTGTATGCCATGGGAGGAAATAGATGCGGGCGTATACGATGAGAGGATCCAGATAGTCAGAAGCCTGTTGCAGCTTCGTAGAACAGAACCGCTTCTTCGCGACCGTAATTTCCATTTTCCCAACAAGATCAACAGGTCGAGAGTCATAGAATTCAACAAGATGGGCTGGATGGATAATTACGTGGAAGTCATTATCAACTGTGAGGAGGAGGATATCGAGATTGAGAGAGAGGGGGAGATCCTTTTCTCCAGACATTATATCGATAAGACACTGCTGCGCAATGGTATATTGATACGCAGGATTCAAAAATAGAATCGAGGAATACGAAATGAAAAGTTATATGTTGGATCTGAATTCTATAGAAAGAGTGAAAGGATTTGTGAAAGCAATTGAGCCGTTTGAGGGGTATTTTGATCTGGTAAGCGGCAGATATGTGATTGATGCGAAATCCATTATGGGAATTTTTTCCATGGATCTGTCTAAGCAGGTGGAATTCAGGATTCTGGAGACAAACGATAAGATTCAGGAAGTGGAGGCGGCGATTGCACCCTATCTGGTGCGGTAGCCCTCGGATTATTATAGGATCGGGAAAAGATAACTGCCGGCATACGGGAAACCTATGCCGGCAGTTTAAAATGAAATTGTCGTATACAGTCCTATGCAGAAATTATCCGCCAAGTATTTGCTAACTAATTTATTTTGTGATAAGATGTTCTAATGGATTAAAATGAAAGAAAGTATAGAGAGCAGCGTATGTTAGAGTTAAAAGGAATTAGTTTTTCTGCCGAGGATGAGAATAAAGAGGTAGAAATTCTAAATGATATCAATCTGAAAATAGACGATCGTTTTGTGGCCGTGACCGGGCCAAATGGTAGCGGAAAGTCCACGCTTGCCAAGATCATTGCCGGAATTCTGACCCCTACGGAGGGAAGGATTCTGTTGGACGGTGAGGACATCACAGACAGATCTATTACGGAACGTGCTAATATGGGTATTAGTTTTGCGTTCCAGCAGCCGGTTCGTTTTAAAGGCATCACGGTCAAGGAACTGCTGTCCATAGCGGCTGGCAGGGCGGCTACGATGACAGAAATCTGCGAAATGCTTTCGGAGGTAGGGCTGTGCGCGAGAGATTACGTCAATCGCGAGGTGAATGCGTCACTGTCCGGCGGCGAATTGAAACGTATTGAGATTGCGATGATTATGGCACGTAGAACCAAGGTTTCCATTTTTGACGAACCGGAGGCCGGCATAGATCTGTGGAGCTTCCAGAATCTTATCCGTGTATTTGAGAAAATGCATGAGGAAATCAATGGTTCTATACTGATTATTTCCCATCAGGAACGCATATTAAATATTGCAGACCAAATTATTCTGATGGCGAACGGTCGGATTCAGAAAGTGGGAAGCAAGGATGAAGTTATGCCGGAACTTCTCGGTTGCGGGCAGCCGTGCAGGACGCTGACAGATAAATTGTAGACTGCAAGGATCTGCAACATGTAAGAAATGAAGAAACAGGGGTGATATCTACAGATGGATGCGATACAACAGAGCTTGTTGGAACAGGTAACAGGATTGCATGAGATACCTGCAGGTGCATACAATATTCGTGCAAATGGGCAGATGGCCGGAAGAAATACAACAGCAAACATTGATATTATTACCAAAGAAGACAAATCCGGAATTGATATCCGAATCAAACCGGGCACGAAATCTGAGAGTGTGCACATTCCGGTGGTGCTTAGTCAGAGCGGACTTAAGGAGAGTGTGTATAATGACTTTTTTGTGGGAGAAAATGCAGATGTGACTATTATCGCAGGGTGTGGTATACACAACGGCGGTAATGCAGCCACGGAGCATTCCGGTATCCACAGATTCTTTGTTGAGAAAAATGCAAAGGTGCGATATGTGGAGAAGCACTATGGGGCCGGCGACGGCAATGGAGAGCGCATTATGAATCCGGCAACGGAGATTCATCTGGCTCAGGGCGCTTCTCTGGAAATGGAGACGGTGCAGATTAAAGGGATCGATTCCACGAAAAGGACGACGAAAGCTGAAGTGGCGGAAGGCGCCTCCCTTATTATCAAAGAGAAAATCATGACCCACGGCAGACAGTATGCGGAGACAGATTTTACGGTGGATATGAACGGGGATGATTCCAGCGTGAATCTGATTTCACGCTCAGTCGCGAAGGAACATTCCAGGCAGCTTTTTAAGAGCAGGATTATAGGTAACGGTAAGTGTCACGGGCATAGCGAATGCGACGCAATCATTATGGACGAGGCGAGTGTCAGCGCTATTCCGGAGCTGACTGCCAATAATATAGAGGCGAACTTAATTCATGAGGCGGCGATCGGCAAAATTGCGGGCGAGCAATTGATGAAACTTATGACTCTGGGGCTTACGGAGAAAGAAGCTGAGGAACAGATCGTAAATGGATTTTTGAAATGAGAAAAATATTACACTTTGCATTAAACAGGGCTGTAATTACGGCTCTCATCGTAATATTTCAGGTGGGTTTTTTCGTGCTTGAGATATTCAGGTGGGGTAATTATTATGTGGAGATTGCCTTCATACTGCGGCTGCTCAGCTTCGGCGTTGTGTTTTACATTATATGGCGGCAGAATAACCCTGCGGTGAAGCTGGCGTGGATTGTGCCGATTCTGATATTTCCGCTTTTCGGCGGAATCATGTATCTGGCTTTCGGACATGTTTTTTTGCCGAAGAAACTGCGTGCAGGCATGGAACGGACGGATGTTCTCATTAAGAAAAGCCTGCAGCAGGACGAGAACATTCTGAGAGAACTGGAAGAGAAGGATCAGAGTATTGCCAATCAGAGTAAGTATATGCTTAAGTATGCGGATACGCCTGTATGGGATCATACGGCAGCGGTATATTATTCGGAGGGAGTAGACTACTGGAAGCAGTTATTGCTAGATCTGGAGCAGGCGAAGCATTTTATTTTCATCGAATTTTTTATCCTGTGTGAAGGCAGTATGTGGAATGCGGTACTGGAAGTACTGGAGCGCAAAGTACAGGATGGTGTGGAAGTTCGTTTGATTTATGACGATGTAGGAAGCGTATTTCTGTTGCCGAAGAAATATTATGAGACCATGGAGAAGAAAGGGATCAAGTGTGTTGCGTTCAACCGCCTGATTCCGTTTATGTCGCTGATTCTGAATAACAGAGATCACAGGAAGATCGTAGTGATTGACGGAAGAATCGGCTATACCGGTGGCATTAATATGTCGGATGAGTATATCAATTACAGGTGTCCTTACGGTGATCATTGGAAAGATGCCGGGATTCGCATTGAAGGGGAGGCAGTCTGGAATTTTACCGTGATGTTTCTTCAGATGTGGAATATGTCCCGTTATACCGAGGAGGATTATAGCAGATACCGGTATGTTTTTGATGAAAAGCCGAAGGCGGCAGGCTATGTGCAGCCTTATGTGGATACACCGCTGGATGATGAGATCGTGGGAGAGAATGTCTATCTGAATCTGATCGGACATGCCAAGCGTTATATCTATATCTACACTCCCTACCTGATCACCGATAATGAGATGTATACATCTTTAAAGCTGGCGGCAAAAAGGGGTGTGGATGTGCGGATCGTAACGCCCGGCGTACCGGATAAAAAGACGATCTATTGGCTGACACAGTCGAATTATCAGAATCTGATTGAGGCCGGAGTTGGAATTTATCAGTATACACCCGGATTCATACATTCAAAATGTGTACTGTGCGATGACGAAGTTGCAATAGTAGGAACGATTAATTTTGATTATCGAAGTTTCTATCACCATTTTGAATGCGGAGTATTTCTATATCAGGCGGATGCCGTTATGGAACTAAAGAAGGATATGGAGCAGACCTTCGAGGTTTGTGAAAAGATAACAGCGGAGTGGTACAGAAAAAAGTTTATGAAGACCAATATAATCGGCCCGATTTTAAAATTATTTTCACCGCTTCTGTAGCGATGAAGTAAGGGAGAAAGTGATAGTTATGTTACGTTTTATACAGGTTATTGTGTGTAATCTGCCGAGGTTCTATATGATTCCCAAGATGGCGTATAAGGCAAAACATGCGGAGCGGTATTCGGAAGAGGAGTGTTATGCTTATGCGAAACTGGCGATTCGCCGGATGATGAGGGCAGGACATATAACGACGAAGAAATACGGGATGGAGAATCTGCCGGCAGAAGGCGGCTATATTATGTTTCCGAATCATCAGGGGAAATATGATGCATTGGGAATTATGTATGCTCACGAAAAACCTTGTTCGGTGGTGATTGACGACGCCAAGTCACATGGGATTCTGGTAAAGCAGTTTATTGATCTGGTGCACGGTAAGCGGATGGTGAAGGAAGATCTAAAACAGTCCATAAAGATCATCAAAGAATTGGCTGAGGATACGAAAAACGGACGCAGGTTCATTATTTTCCCGGAAGGGGGATATTACAGGAATCATAATACAGTTGGGGTATTCAAGCCGGGCAGCTTCAAGAGCGCAGTGAAAGCCAAGGTGCCCATTGTGCCTGTGGCGTTAATCGATTCCTATAAAGCGTTTGAGGAATGGTCGTTAAGACCGGTGGAAACACAAGTGCATTTTCTCAAGTCGATATCCTATGAAGAGTATAAGGACATGACGACTGTGCAAATAGCCGATATGGTGCGCGACCGGATCGTCAATGCCATAAACAAAGTACTGAGCCCCGCATAGAAGCTCAGTACTTGATGATTTTTCTTTTATGTTCGCAAGGTAAGTCCGGACAGGCGGCAAATTTGTGCTGCACCATGCTATTGTAGATATGGCTTGCATAGATGTCCATGTGGAGCATGCGGCTGCCGTTTTCGGACAACAGACTGTCGGCATCGGCGAGTTTGGATAATAAAGGTATGCTGCCATGTTCTTTGATGGCGCCAAGAAGCGGCTCGGCATTTTCGCGGAAACCGAGCATACGTGCATAATATATGTAATCTTCAGACTGGTAATGTGCCAGATCGGTTTTTTCAATCCGAAGAAGGATATGCATCAGGCTGCGGGCAATACGCGTGTAGGTGCGGTTTTTGGTTTTCAGCTGTTCACAGAAATCGGTGAAACGCCGATATGTGGGCAGTTTTTTTATAATACGATCGGAGAGATCGCTGTCAATATCGGCATACTTCGTGTATCCCTCAGATTGTTCGGAAAGTAGTTGATAGTGCAGCGGAAGCGATACGTCATCGGTGAGAATCGGACATGTTCTGCCGTACTGTGATTCCAGAAGTTCATAGCTGTTTGGGGGCATGAGCGCTTTTACTTCCGCCAGACTTTCAGAGAAAGCAATGGACTCCCGGATTGCCAGGGCGGAACAGAAGGAGCTGTTCAGGCTGGCATCGTGATAGGATGAACCTGCACGCGGAACAGTACAGGGTTTGATAGCACTACTGCGTTTGGTAAGTGCTTTACAATATTCAATGGCAAGTATATTGTTAGACTGCATCAGTACATTCATATGACCGTTCAGGTGGGGCGCAGAGGCTTGCAATGCAGCATTTCTTGCGCTTGGGTAGGAAAATCCGTGGCGAAGCTGGTTATCCAGAACTTTTTTGAAGGTGTCATCTTCACCGGATAATTTTGCGGCAAATTCGGACAGCAGTGTAATGTCACCGCATTCGCTGCCGAAACAGAGAGCGTCTGTGACCCCCAGCTTGTCTAACAGGGCAACGGATCCGGAGGCAAAATATTCCGCGCTGCCGAGCGCATAACAGACGGGCAGCTCCAGTACCAGATCGGCACCGTTAGCAAGCGCTGCCTGCGTGCGGGTGTATTTGTCCATAAAAGCCGGCGCGCCCCGCTGCACGAAGTTGCCGCTCATAACAACGATACAATAATCGGCGCCGGTCATTCGCTTTGCCGCCGCGAGCTGATGGGCGTGTCCGTTGTGAAACGGATTATATTCTGTGATAATACCTACTGTTTTCATATGTTATCCTCCGCTAAGACAAGTCTATCACAAAAAGTGTATTTTGTATTTATTTTTATTTGAAATTCATATCATAAAATTTACTCGAAAAAAATATGTACAAAAAGGAGAATGTGTCTTGTATACAATCGTTTCATTCGGTATAATTTTGCATATAAAGATGTACTTACGGAATAGAAACAGGAGGGAGAGCAATATGTCATACATTGATTTGATGAAGGAAAAAGCAAGAAGCGATAAGAAGACGATTGTGTTGCCGGAGACGAACGATAAGAGGACATTGATTGCCGCCGCGCATATTCTGAAAGAGAATATTGCTGATATTATCATGGTCGGCAATGAAGAGAAGATCATGGATGGTGCCGGATGGCTGGAAGTGGAGTTGGACGGTGTCACGATTATTGATCCGGAGAAGACGGAAAAACTTGAGCAGTATACGGAATTGTTGTTTGAGATAAGAAAAAACAAAGGAATGACGCTGGAGAAAGCGAAGGAGACGCTTCTGAATGATTATCTGACATTCGGTGTTATGATGGTTAAGGCCAATGATGCCGACGGTATGGTGGCGGGAGCCTGCCATGCAACGGCTGATACATTAAGACCCGCCCTGCAGATTTTAAAGACTGCACCGGGCGTGAAGTTGGTGTCCGGTTTCTTTATCCTGGATGTTCCGGATTGTGAATTCGGGGAAAACGGCACATTCCTGTTCGCGGACTGCGGATTGAATCAGGATCCCACGGCGGAGGAACTGGCGGCGATTGCAGATACTTCAGCCAAGAGTTTCAAGAGTCTTGTGGGTGCCAAACCTATTATAGCTATGCTGTCCCACTCTACAAAGGGAAGCGCAAAGCATCCGCTGGTAGATAAGATGGTCGAAGCGACCAGAATCGCACGGGAGCAGTATCCTCATTTGTGCATAGACGGAGAGTTACAGACGGATGCGGCATTAGTGCCTCAGGTGGCCAAATCCAAGGCGCCGGGCAGCGAGGTGGCCGGTAAGGCGAACGTATTGATTTTCCCGAATTTGGACTGCGGTAATATCGGCTATAAGCTGGTACAACGACTCGGCAAGGCGGAGGCTTACGGTCCGATGCTGCAGGGCATTGCCAAGCCCGTCAACGATCTGTCCCGCGGCTGCTCCTGGCAGGATATCGTAGGCGTAGTAGCCCTGACTGCAGTACAGGCTCAGTTAGCGTGATGACATACAGGCAGCTTGCCGATGTGCAGGCTGCCTGTATATATTTCCTCTTACCCCATCAAAATTACATCTTACCACAATTTATATTTTCCGAATGATCAAATACCGTTACTATAACTGCAGCAAAGCAATAAACAAAGGAAGGGAGCAGTTATGGAGACGGTAGTCAAGGTATCAAATCTCAAAAAATATTTTAAAGAAGTAAAAGCGGTAGACGATATCAGTTTTCAGATTCAGAAAGGAGAGCTGTTCGGATTCCTCGGAGTGAACGGAGCGGGCAAGTCTACGACCATCAATATGCTGTGTACACTCTTTCCGCCGACTGAGGGAGAAGTAGAGATCTGCGGATATCGGCTGGGAAAGAAAAATGAAGAAATCCGCAGATCGATCGGTGTGGTCTGCCAGAATAACAGCATGGATAATCGCCTGAGTGTCAGAGAAAACCTGACGATACGGGGAAAACTCTATGAGAAAGACAGCGTGGAACTCAGAAGGAAAATGGATGATGTCTGTGAAATCATGAGTCTTAATGATATTGTCGGCAGACGATATGCAAAATTGTCAGGCGGACAGAAGAGGCGCTGTGAGATTGCGGCGGCGCTTCTCCATACGCCGGAAGTACTTTTCCTGGATGAACCTACAACGGGGCTGGACCCGGCAACACGTAAGTTCGTGTGGGAGAGTGTGGAAAAATTACGGCAGGAGATGCACATGACAGTTTTTCTGACAACGCATTATATGGAGGAGGCAGCAAGGGCCACGAACATTGCCGTTATGGATGCCGGACATCTGAAAGAACAGGGAACACCATTTGACTTAAAGGAGCGGTATGCGAAGGATAAACTGCGAATGGTGGCGAAAGCGGGCAAAGAGCAGGAGTTAATGCGCATCTTGGAACAAGGGAAGTTAAGTTATCAGGTGAAAGAAGCCTATGTCAGCCTGACAGTGGATTGCAGTATGCATGCACTGCCCATTTTGGAGCAATGCCGGGAGGTACTGGACGGATTCGAGATGGTACAGGGAACGATGGACGATGTATTCTTAAACGTGACTGGCAAGACGCCGGAAAATTAATTTTCAGATAGAGAAAGGGGTAGTTTTTTATGAAAGAAGTATTTGTTTTGGTCAAAAGGAATATCCTGATTTTTATGAGAGATAGGGCATCCGTCTTTTTCTCTTTGTTATCCATGCTGATCGTATTGATGTTGATGGTGTTGTTTCTGGGGAATATGAATACGGATAATACTGTGGAGCTGTTGGAACAGTACGGCGGTATGCGGGATACCGTGCTTGACAGAGAACATGCCAAAGGGCTGATCGGTATGTGGACTCTGGCGGGTGTGCTCTTGGTTAACTGTGTCACAGTGCCGATGACTGTCATGGGCAATATGGTGACTGACGAGGCGGAAGGCAGGCTTGCGACATTCTATATTGCGCCGGTAAAGCGAAGTAAGATCGCGCTCGGATATATACTGGCTTCGTGGGTGATCGGTATGCTGATGTGTCTTTTGACATTTGCGCTGGGGGAAGGATACTTGGTGGTATGCGGTAATGCGGCACTTGGAGTGTCGGATCTTATCGCGATGGCGGGAATGATATTGATCAATACATTTCTGTATTCGGCAGCGGCATATCTTCTGGCACTTTTCATCCACAGCACGGGTGCGTGGAGCGGTATGCTTACGGTGATCGGTACGCTGGTGGGATTTGTGGGAGCGATCTATCTTCCCGTGGGTATGCTGCCGGATAAGATTGTGTCGGCATTAAAAATGTTTCCGGTACTGCATGGCGCGTCCATGATACGCAGTGTATGTACGAGGGCCTCGCTGGCAGAAACGTTTTACGGGCTGCCGAAGGAGTTGTCGGAAGGCTATCAGCAGAGTATGGGGATTACGCTTTGGGCAAATGATAAAGCGATTTCTGTTTTCACTTCGGTATTATTTGTGATAGGATTAGGTGCAGCAGTTACTGTGGCGGCGTTTGCTGTGAGCAGATATCGTGCCGGACGTGACAGATAACAGTTAAATATAGATACCTGTGCCGGAACGTACAGGTACAGTGGAAATGGGACTATAATATGAAAATAACGATACAGGATATTGCGCCGGGCGAAGAGGAAGAAATCATCATCCGATGCAGGGAGTTGGATGAGACGACTCTTAGAATCGTGAATGAACTGAAAGTCGGACGTGGTAAATTTACGGTTACACAGAATGATCGGATCAGGCAGGTCGGCGCGGAAGAAATCTACTATATAGAGGCGGTGGATAACAGAGTATGGCTTTATCTGCAGAAGGA
Organism: uncultured Lachnospiraceae bacterium; assembly: GCA_947175435.1. GTDB lineage: Bacteria > Bacillota > Clostridia > Lachnospirales > Lachnospiraceae > UBA3282. The sequence continues at coordinate 16,144 of CAMWMS010000039.1, forward strand.
AATGTTTGAGACGAAGAAGAAACTCTATGAGATCGAGGAGGAATACGCAAATACGGATTTTTTCAGGGCCTCTAAATCCGTTATTCTGAATTTGTCCAAGGTAAAACATTTTGCACCGGAATTCGGAGGGCGTTTTGAGGCGACTATGATGAATGGGGAGAAAGTGTTGATTTCCAGAGCCTATGTTCCGCTTCTTAAGAAGAGACTCGGCATGTAAGGAGGAACGAAGAGAATGGAATATATGATTATGCGAAAAATAAAAGAAATCTTTCTGACCTTCTGTATGATTACTACGGGCATTGTATTTGCAACGTTGGTTTATATCAAGGTGTACTATGCGATGAATGATGTCGGTGCGGATATTTTATGGCAGATATTACTGACCTCCTTACTGTGCAGTCTGGGGAATCTGATTCACCCGGTGCATGAAGTCGGAAAGAGAAGATTTCGGGTGAATCTGCTGCTGCACTATCTGTATATCAATGTTGTCGTATTGGGTGCCGGAAGCCGTTTCGAATGGTTTGATTTAGGGGTTCCGGTTATGGTTGCGGGGATGATGGCTCTTATTTTAGTCATTTTTGCAGCTATTTCGGCGGTTAATTGGACAATGGAGATACGGGAATCAAGACGCCTCAATGAGAAGCTTCTGGAATTCCAGAGTAAAAAACTGCAAACAGAGGCAGCAAAAGCAGGTGTAACAGGAACGACGGAAGAACCGGGACGGAAGAACCGGACAGAACCGGATGAAATTTTGTAGTTGACAAACCATATCCTCATGGGTATAATTGTTTGAGTGTGGATAGGAGTCAACTATGTTCGTGAACTTAACTGAAGTGTTTACAAATGAAGGTAAAGTAGTCACGGTACAGGCAGAAACGGAATTAGAGCAGATCAAGATAGGTGATACCGTATTTTCGGTAAAGGGCAAAACTCCGGTCAATCTGACTTTTACCAATATCGGTAAAGGGAAGGCGCGGATTACTGGCGATGTCGGAATCACATTTTCCATGAACTGCGACAGATGTTTAAAGCCTGTTGATAAGACGCTCGTACTTCAATTTGACAGGGAAGTGTTCGCACCGGACATGATAGAAACTATACCTGACGGAGCAGAAGACCAGGAGTTTATGGATGGCTATCAGTTCAACGTGGAAGACTTACTAAACAATGAAATCGTAATTAACTGGCCTATGAAGGTTTTGTGTAAGCCTGACTGCAAGGGAATCTGCCGTCAGTGCGGTCAAGACCTGAATACGGGAACATGTGACTGTGATACCTTTGTTCCTGATCCAAGGATGGCGGTAATAAAAGATATCTTTAACGGGAATAAGGAGGTGTGACGATGTCTATTTGTCCTAAGAACAAATCTTCTAAAGGTAGAAGAGATAAGAGAAGAGCAAACTGGAAGATGTCTGCTCCTACATTGGTAAAATGTAGCAAATGCGGTGCTTTGATGGTACCTCACAGAGTATGTAAGAAATGCGGAACATACAACAAGAAAGAGATTATCGCAGTTGACTAATCGGTAAACATGAATTTTATAATCGTACTTGCAGTACTAAAGTGCTCTTAACATTAGCAGTGATGCATGGTGTTAGGGCACTTTTTTGTTTTCAAAAGATATGAAAAAATTATGGCAAAGAATGTTCGGAAGGATAGTTTCACTTGTCTTACCGGGCAAATATTGCGAACTTACAGAAGGAGAGGAATAATTATCATGATGAAAGAACAGGATGTTGTAATACAGTTTTATAATACAATCCATGAAGAGGAACGTTTACGGGATAAGCATGGACAAGTTGAATTTAAGACAACGATGAAATATATTCACGATTTTCTGAAACATGGTATGCGGGTGCTTGAAATCGGAGCAGGAACAGGGAGATATTCACTTGCACTTGCGGAGGAAGGTTATGAGGTGGACGCTGTCGAGCTGGTAGAGCATAATATTGAGATTTTTCGATCAAAAATGCAAGACAAAAACCAGGTTCGGATAATACAGGGAAATGCAGTTGATTTGGCTGCCTATCAGGATGAAACGTTTGATATAACGCTTTCTTTGGGACCAATGTATCATCTTTTTGATGAAGAGAGTAAAAAAAGAGCGTTGGAGGAAGCAATACGCGTTACTAAGAAAAACGGAATTATTTTTATCGCATATTGTATGAATGAAGCTACTTTGATCCAATACTGTTTTCAAAAAGAGACGATATGGGAAGACAGGAGAAAAGGGCTGCTTTCCGAGGATTTTCACTGGATGGCGAATGAGAATGATGCATTTGCGCTGATGCGGTCTGATGAAATTAAGGCGTTGACACAGGGATATCCGGTTGAGCGGATCGGACTGATCGCGTCGGATGGTGCAACAAGGTATATGGATGCTATGGTAGACGCCATGAGTGATGAACTGTTTGAGCTCTATTTTCAATATCATCTTTCTATTTGTGAAAGACAAGATCTGATCGGGGCATCGAATCATACGCTTGATATTTTGCGTAGAGTTTAGAGCGTTTTTTTAAACTTGATTTTTATGGGCACATTTAGTATATTAATATATTAGTATGCGATGTCTTTACGCACGTCGGTGCATGGAATGGTTCATGCAGGCAATATGCGTGCTATATATTCCTTAGGTAGAGAGAAAGGCACAGTTATTAATATGAGCGAATTTGTAAAAGTAGCGATGGACGGTATGGGCGGCGACAATGCCCCGGTGGAGATCGTCAAAGGCGCAGTGGAAGCCATTAATGAGAGCAATAAAGTCAAAGTCTATCTGACAGGTCCTAAGGACGTGCTGGAGAAAGAGTTGGCGGGTTATACATATCAGAAGGAGCAGTTAGAGATCGTTCCGGCGACGGAGATCATAGAGACGGCGGAACCGCCTGTTATGGCGATCCGTAAGAAGAAGGATTCTTCTCTTGTCAAGGCCTTGAATCTGGTGAAGGATGGCACCTGCGATGCATTCGTATCTGCGGGCAGTACAGGCGCTACGCTGGTAGGCGGACAGGTTATTGTGGGTCGTATTAAGGGCGTGGAAAGACCGCCTCTTGCACCGCTTATTCCTACGGCGACGGGCTGCTCTCTTCTGATTGACTGCGGAGCCAATGTGGATGCCAGACCGTCTCATCTGGTGCAGTTTGCCAAGATGGGTTCCGTATATATGGAGCATGTTATGGGCGTGAAGAATCCGAAGGTTGGTATTGTCAATATCGGTGCGGAGGAAGAGAAGGGCAATGCGCTTGTCAAAGAAACGTTTCCGCTTCTGAAGAATTGTCCCGACATTAATTTTATCGGCAGCGTGGAGGCAAGAGATATTCCGGCCGGAGCTGCGGATGTGGTCGTATGCGAGGCTTTTACAGGCAATGTGATTCTCAAGACTTACGAGGGTGTCGGTGCAACACTTATTGAGAAAGTAAAAGCAGGTATGATGACCAGCTTAAGAAGCAAGATCGGTGCGCTTCTCGTGAAGCCAGCGCTTAAGCAGACATTGAAAGCCTTCGATTTGGAACAGTACGGCGGAGCGCCGTTGTTAGGACTCAAAGGACTGGTAGTTAAGACTCACGGAAGTTCCAAATCCATAGAGATTAAGAATTCGATTCTACAGTGTATCACCTTTACGGAACAGAAGATTAACGAGAAGATCAGGGAGATGATTCTGACGGAGGAAGCGGTGTCCGAAGAGGATAAGTAGACGAGAGAGAAGAGGAGGCGGCTGCCGATATGGAGTTTGATAAGCTGAGAGAAGTAATAGCGGATGTGTTAAATGTAGATCCCAATGAGATCACAGCAGAGACTACTTTTACCGAGGATTTAGGAGCGGATTCTTTAGATGTATTTCAGATCATTATGGGGATCGAGGAAGCCTTTGAGATAGAGATTCCCGCCGATAAGGTAGAGCAGATCGCAACGGTGGGAGA
>CAMWMS010000040.1 GCA_947175435.1 uncultured Lachnospiraceae bacterium
GACCCGGAGACGGGCTATTTGAAAGATCCCGATACCGGACATCTGTATGATCCGGAGACAGGCACACAGGTGTATGGCGGCAGCCTCGTGGATGATGAGGCACAAGAAGATCCGGAGAACGGACCGGAAGGGGAAGAAACCCCACAGGAAGAGCCGGAAACAACAGAATAGAGCAAATTAAGAATAACCTCATAAAAACGGTAATAAATTATATTAATACCTTTTTGTGAGGTTTTCTGTATGATGGATGAGATGCCGTACCAGCATAAGACATATCACAGAAGTAAAACGGTGGTGGTGATGTTTCTCTGCCTGATCGTGTTTGGGATATTGATGGGGAGGCTGGTATATCTGATGGTCTTTCGGTCGGAATATTATACGATGAAGGCAAAGGAACTGCATGAGCGCGAGCGAAGCATCAAGGCGGCCAGAGGAAGGATCATAGACGCAGGCGGCAAGGTTCTGGCGGATAATAAGACAGTGTGCACCATATCAGTGATACATAGCCAGATCACCGACGCGGAGGCAGTGATTGCCATGCTGTGCAAAGAATTGGGACTCTCTGAGGAGTATGTCCGTAAAAGGGTGGAAAAGTATTCCTCGATCGAGAAGATCAAGAGCAACGTGGATAAGAGCGTAGGCGATGCCATAAGGGCTTACGATCTTGCGGGAGTCAAGGTAGATGAAGATTATAAACGGTACTATCCGTATGACTCTCTGGGGTCAAAAGTTTTGGGGTTTACCGGCGGGGATAATCAGGGCATTATCGGGCTGGAAGTAATCTATGAGGAATATTTGCAGGGAGAAGCGGGAACGATCTTAACGGTGACCGACGCCAAGGGGGTGGAGGTAGCAGAGGCAGGAGAAGAGAGAGTGGAACCGGTGGGCGGTCAGGATCTCTATATCAGTATGGATATGAATATCCAGAGCTACGCGACACAACTTGCACTGCAGACCATGGAGACGAAGGAGGCCGACAGTGTATCCATTCTCGTCATGAATCCACAAAACGGTGAGATCTATGCCATGGTCAATGTGCCGGAATTTAATCTAAACGATCCATATACGCTGCCGGATACTGTGGACGGAGACAATGTAAGCGAGGAGAAGAAGCAGGAGCTGCTGAATGGTATGTGGCGTAACGGCTGTATCAATGATACTTACGAGCCGGGATCGACCTTTAAGATCATAACGGCCGCCGCTGGGCTGGAATCGGGAGCGGTTAAGCCCACGGATACTTTCAACTGTCCGGGATTTATCATGGTGGAAGACCGTAAGATCAGATGCCATAAAGTGGGAGGCCACGGCGCGGAAGATTTCGTGCAGGGGACGATGAATTCCTGCAACCCCGTCTTCATAACCGTCGGACTGCGGATCGGGGTGGAGCGCTACTATTCGTATTTTAAACAGTTCGGTCTGCTGGATAGGACGGGGATCGATCTGCCGGGAGAAGCGGGAACCATCATGCACAATGTAGATAACATCGGTCCTGTAGAGCTGGCCACGATTTCCTTTGGACAGTCTTTTCAGATCACGCCGATCCAGCTTGCGGTGACTGCATCTTCCATCATCAATGGCGGCAGGAGGATCACGCCCCATTTCGGTGTGCGGGTGGCGGACAACGACGGAAGCAATTCTCAGGTATTCAGCTATCCGGTCAGGGATCATGTGGTGTCAGAAGAGACATCCGAGACGATGCGTTACATACTGGAGCAGGTGGTAGCGGAGGGAAGTGGCAAAAACGGCGCTGTGGAGGGCTATCGCGTAGGCGGCAAGACGGCGACCAGTCAGACCCTGCCACGAGGAAGCGGCAGATACATTGCTTCTTTCTTAGGATTTGCCCCGGCGGACGATCCTCAAGTGCTAGCAGTTGCAATCATTAATAATCCGCAGGGGACATACTATGGCGGACAGATTGCCGCGCCGGTGGTGCGACAGCTTTTTGAAAACATTCTTCCATATTTGGAGAAGATGGACTATAATAAGACATGAAGTTGCACTAAGATTGCAAAGAACGCAGTCTAAGAGCAACTAAGTCATGTCTGCGAGAACAGCGAGCTGTTCTCGACATTAATGCAATAACGGAGGAACTATGAATTCGACGATTTTGATGGCTGTGATGATATCTTTTGCAATCAGTGTGGTGATGGGGCCGGTGGTGATTCCTTTTCTGCGTCGGCTTAAGGTCGGGCAGACGGTCAGGGAAGAAGGACCGGAGAGCCATTTGAAGAAGAACGGCACACCGACTATGGGCGGGATTCTTATTCTGATCAGTGTGGTGGTTACGTCGATTTTCTTTGTGAAAGATTATCCGAAGATTATCCCGATTTTGTTCCTTACGCTGGGATTCGGTCTGATCGGATTTCTGGACGATTACATTAAAGTCGTATTGAAGCGCTCCATGGGACTTAGAGCGTGGCAGAAATTCGGCCTGCAAATCGTGGTGACGGGAGTCTTTACTTTCTATCTGCTGCATTATACGGATGTTTCCCTTGAAATGAAAGTGCCTTTTCTTGACGGTATATATTTGGATTTCGGGTGGGCAAATATTCCGATTCTGTTTTTTATCGTAATCGGTACGGTCAACGGCACGAACTTTACCGACGGACTGGATGGTCTGGCAAGTTCCGTGACAGTGCTTGTGGCGACGTTTTTCAGTGTGGTGGCGATCGGAACCGAAAGCGGGATCGAACCGGTTACCTGCGCGGTGGTTGGGGCGCTTCTCGGCTTTCTGTTATTTAATGTATATCCCGCCAGCGTATTTATGGGAGATACGGGTTCTCTTGCGCTGGGCGGTTTTGTGGCGGCGGCGGCTTATATGATGCAGATGCCTCTTTTTATTGTGATTGTAGGATTTATCTATATGATCGAAGTGTTGTCCGTGATCATACAGGTCACTTACTTCAAGATGAGCGGCGGTAAGCGTGTCTTCAAGATGGCGCCGATCCATCATCATTTTGAGCTCTGCGGCTGGGCGGAGACCAGGGTGGTGGCCGTATTTTCCATTGTGACGGCGCTGTTGTGCCTGGTGGCACTTATGGGAATCTGAACAGTTACGATTATAGAGAGTATGGAAGATATAGAGGTTATGCGTAAAATGAAAGAAATACAGAGTATTGACGAATTGCAGAGTAAAGAGGTGCTGGTGGTCGGTTCGGGAATCAGCGGAATCGGCGCGGTGGAAGCTTTATGTCATGTGGGGGCGAAACCGGTTCTCTTTGACGCCAATGATAAGCTGCAACAGGAGGAGATCAGGGCTAAGTTTCCGCAGGGAGTGCAGGCGCAGATTGTATTTGGCGAGCTTCTGGAAGAGATTGCAGAGGCGGTTTGTCTGGTAGTGTTAAGCCCGGGAGTACCTACGGATACGGCATTTGTGGAAGCATTTCGCACAAGGGGTACGCCGGTCTGGGGTGAGATAGAACTGGCATACAGGATAGGACACGGACGGGTCATCGGAATCACCGGCACGAACGGCAAGACGACTACGACTACGCTGGTGGGTGAGATCATGGCGGCGTACTGTAACGATGTGGATGTGGTGGGTAATATCGGCAATCCTTATACACAGACGGCTCTTGATTCTACTGAGGATACCGTGACGGTGGCGGAGATCAGCAGTTTTCAGCTTGAGACGATTGAGAAGTTCCGGCCGGAAGTGTCGGCGATTCTCAATATCACGCCGGATCATCTGAACAGACACCATACTATGGAGAATTATGCGGCGGCGAAGGAAGCCGTTGCCGTGAACCAGACGAAAGAAGAGACCTGTGTGCTCAACTATGAGAATTCATACACGAAAGACTTCGGGGACAGATGTCCCGCGCGCGTGGTATGGTTCTCCTCAGCGAGAAAACTGGAAGAAGGATACTATCTGGATGGGGACGACATATGCCGGGCGAAGGACGGTGAGGCAGTTCGCCTCATGGATATCCACGAGATGAATCTGGTAGGCATATGCAACGTGGAAAATGTGATGGCGGCAATCGCTATTACCCAGGCGATGGGTGTACCCATGGAAATAATCCTGTCCGTGGTCAGACAGTTTCGGGCGGTAGAACACAGGATAGAATATGTGGCAACGAAACGCGGTGTGGAATATTATAATGATTCCAAAGGCACGAATCCGGATGCGGCGATCCAGGGAATCCGGGCAATGAGCAGACCGACAGTGCTGATCGGCGGCGGTTATGATAAACAAAGCGACTATGATGAGTGGATCGAGGCTTTTGATCACAAGGTCAAGTGTCTGGTTCTGATCGGACAGACGAGGGATAAGATTGCGGAGTGTGCGAGAAAGCACGGCGTAGAGAATATTATTCTGGCGGATACGTTTGAGGAGGCATTTGAGATCTGTGTCGGGCAGGCAGAGAGCGGGGACGCGGTGTTATTGTCACCTGCGTGTGCAAGCTGGGGAATGTTTCCGAATTATGAAGTCAGAGGGAAACTTTTTAAGGAATTTGTAAATCGATTGGAGGATACGGAATAGGTGGCGCAGAGAAACTCTTCCAGGAGAAGACAATCGAATAGTGAAAATTTTATGGATTACAGCCTGTTATTCATCGTGCTGTTCCTACTGGGATTTGGATTGGTCATGGTGTATTCTACCAGTTCCTATGAGGCCAATCTGGATTACAACAACGCGGCATACTATTTGAAGAAGCAGTTATTCGCGACGATATTGGGGCTTATCGCCATGCTTGTGGTGGCGAATATCCCATATCATTTCTGGGAACGTTTTGCAGTGATCGGATATCTTGTATCTGTGGTGCTGATTCTGTTAATTATTCCGTTCGGGCATGAGTCCCACGGTGCCAAGAGATGGCTTTACATAGGACCGATCTCGCTACAGCCGGCGGAGGTCGCGAAGCTGTGCATGATATTGTTTCTTGCCAGTATGATCTGTACCATGGGAAAACAGATACGATACCGTAAGGGGTTCTGGATGGTTCTGCTTGTTCCCATGCCGATAGCTCTCATGTTGTGGAAAATCACGCAGAATATGAGTTCGGCGATTATCGTTGTAGGGATTGCAGTGCTTATGCTGTTTGTCTCCTGTCCGGATTACAAACGGTTTATCCTTCTGGGGCTCGCGGCGGTAGCGGGTGCGGCGGCAGTTGTTTTTGTTATTGTACAAATGGCGGCATCCCAGGTTGACAGTCTGGATTTCCGTGGCGCGCGTATTCTGGCGTGGCTGGATCCGGAGGCTTATGCCAGCGGCAAGGGATTTCAGACCATACAGGCGCTTTATGCCATCGGTTCCGGCGGCGTGTTGGGTAAAGGATTGGGAGCCAGTATGCAGAAATTAGGTTTCCTGCCGGAAGCACAGAATGATATGATCTTCTCCATTATCTGTGAGGAGCTGGGTCTGTTCGGCGGGTTTGCCGTGATCATCATGTTTATCATGTTGATCTGGCGGTTTATGGTGATCGCAAACAATGCGCCGGATCTGTTCGGAGCACTGCTTGTGGTAGGCGTATTGGGACATATCGCCATTCAGGTGATTTTAAATATCGCGGTTGTGACCAATACCATTCCCAACACCGGAATATCGCTTCCCTTTATCAGTTACGGCGGTTCGTCTGTGATGTTCTTACTCATAGAGATCGGACTTGTCCTAAGCGTGGCAAGGGGCATAAGGCTTAAAGATTTGTAGGGACAAGATAACTTTTATCCTTAAAACCATATAGATAGAATAGGTCATATTTTAGATTCGAGGTAAAGGAATATGGACGCTATTCGTATCTATGGGGGTAAACGTCTGAGCGGTCAGACCACGATACAAGGGTCAAAAAATGCGTCGCTGCCGATTCTTGCAGCGACACTTCTGATAAGCGGTACTTGTGAGATAGAGAATTGTCCGGACATCTCCGATGTCTATCATATGCAGCGGCTGCTGACGAGTCTGGGGTGCAAGGTGGAGCGGGAAGGGGCGCTTGTGCGGGTGAATACCGAGAGCCTGTCAGAGTGTGACATGCCTTCGGATTCCGTGGGTGTGATGCGTTCTTCCATCATGCTGTTAGGTGCGCTGCTTGCCAGAACGGGATATGTCTGTATGGAAAATCCCGGTGGCTGCGTGATCGGCGCAAGACCTATCGATCTGCATCTTCGAATGCTTCGTAAGATGGGGGTTGCGATAGAGGAGACCGGGACAGGGTTTTGTGCGGAGGCGGCAAGGCTTAAAGGCGCCGTGCTGCAGCTGCCTTTTGTCAGTGTCGGCGTGACGGAGAATCTGATTCTGGCGGCAGTATTGGCGCAAGGAGAGACTGTCATCGAGCCGGCGGCGAAAGAACCGGAGATACAGGCGCTTTGTGAATTCCTGATCAGCGCGGGTGCACAGATTGAAGGAAGCGGAACAGAACGTCTGGTCATTCGCGGGGTGGAGAAACTTAATCCGGCCAGATACCGCATTCCGGCTGACCGCATTGTGGCGGGAACGTATCTATGTGCGTGCATGTGTACCGGAGGACGTGTTTTCTTAAGAAATGCGCCGGTGCATCATATGGAAAGTGTGCTGGAGACGGCTGCCATGATGGGAGCGGCAATCGAATATGATCCGGAGGGAATAATGGTGACCGGAAGGGATCATGAGAGTACATGCCACAGTATAACAACGGGATGTTATCCGGCATTTCCCACGGATATGCAGTCTCCTTTCATGGTGGTCATGGCCATGTCCGGGTATGATGGGCGCATAGAGGAGACCGTGTTTGAGAATCGCTTTCGTATAGTGCCGGAGCTGCGTAAAATGGGAGCCGGCATTACCGTACAGGGAAGCACGGCTTATATCGACGGAAACAGCAGACTCCACGGAGCCATTGTACAGGCGGAGGAACTGCGCGGCGGCGCGGCGCTTGTGGTGGCGGCTCTGGCGGCGGAAGGTACCTGTATCGTGACAAACCGGCATTATATCGACAGAGGATACGAGGACATCGTACTCAGCCTGCGGGAATTAGGGGCGGATATAGAACTGGCTTAGCGCGGTATATAAATGACATGAGGTTTGCAGATGGCGAATAAGAAAACAGTTAGAAAAGTAAAGAAGAGTAATCCCAATCTGCGGCTTGTCAAAAACAACGACTTAGAGACGGAGAAGAGGAAAGGCGGACGGAAAGAAAAACTGCGCTTCGGTAAGAGTAAAAGGATGGTGATTCTGTCCGTTACGCTGCTTCTTCTGCTATTTGCACTGGTCGGGGGATATGAGTATATCATTCAAAATTATACGGTCACTACAGTGTATGTGGAAGGGAACGTCCATTATACCAACGAAGAGATTATAGAGATGGTGATGGGCGGCAGGCTTGGTAGCAACTCGTTGTTTCTTTCCTTAAAATATAAGGATAAGGGAATGGAAGATATTCCCTTTATCCAGACGATGGATGTGGAGATCGAAGCCAAAGACACAATCCGTATTATTGTATATGAGAAAGCGCTGGCGGGATATGTATCCTATCTTGGACGCTATGTGTATTTTGATAAGGATGGAATCGTGGTGGAGACTTCCACGGAGGAGACGGAGGGTATTCCTCAAGTGACAGGTCTGTCATTTGATCATGTGATCCTGCATGAACCGCTGCCGGTGGAGAAAACGGATGTGTTTGATGAGATACTGAATATCACACAGCAGCTGGAAAGATATTCCATGTCCGCGGACAGAATCTATTTCGACCCGTCGTATCAAGTCACGCTGATGTTCGGAGAGGCGAAGGTCGCACTGGGAGACGATCGGTATATTGATGAGAAGATCATGAAACTGCAATATATTCTTCCCGATTTGCTCGGAAAAGAGGGCACGCTGAACATGCGTGAATACAGTGATGATACGAAATCATACAGTTTCGAGCTGGATTAGGCAGGGCTTTTCATAAAAAAGCAAAAAAATGGGTTGCGAATTTCGGAAAATAATTATATGATAATCTATGAGAGTTTATGGGGAAACAGAAGGAGGAATCACCTTGCTTGAGATTAAGTCGAATGATGCTGAGTCTGCTGCTAAGATCATCGTAGTCGGTGTCGGGGGCGCGGGCAATAATGCTGTAAATAGAATGATAGACGAAGAAATAGACGGTGTAGAGTTTATTGGAATCAATACGGATAAACAGGCATTACAGTTGTGCAAGGCACCTACACTGTTACAGATTGGCGAGAAACTGACGAAAGGTTTAGGAGCGGGAGCCAAGCCGGAGATCGGTGAGAAAGCGGCGGAGGAGAGTTCTGACGAGGTGGCGGCGGCGCTTAAGGGCGCGGATATGGTATTCGTTACCTGCGGTATGGGCGGCGGAACCGGTACGGGTGCGGCACCCGTGGTTGCTAAGCTTGCCAAGGACATGGGTATTTTGACGGTGGGCGTAGTGACCAAACCATTCCGTTTTGAGGCGAAAGCGCGTATGACCAATGCCTTGGCAGGTATTGATAAGATTAAGGATAATGTAGACACGTTGATCGTGATTCCGAATGATAAGCTGTTGGAGATCGTTGACAGGAGGACAACCATGCCGGATGCGTTGAAGAAGGCGGACGAAGTGCTGCAGCAGGCGGTACAGGGCATCACGGACCTGATTAACGTACCTTCCGTAATCAACCTTGACTTTGCAGATGTGCAGACGGTTATGAAGGACAAGGGTATCGCGCATATCGGAATCGGTACGGGCAAGGGCGATGACAAGGCGAGCGAAGCCGTTAAAATGGCAGTGGAGAGTCCGCTTCTGGAGACTACTATTTCAGGTGCAACGCATGTAATCATTAATGTATCCGGGGATATTTCGCTGGCGGATGCCAATGATGCGGCAAGTTATGTACAGGAGCTTACAGGTGACGACGTCAATATTATTTTCGGTGCTATGTACGATGTCAATATGAATGATACATGCAATATCACGATTATTGCTACGGGAATCGAAGAAAAGGCAAGGCAGATGAGCGGACTTGGATTCAAGTCCGGCTACATAACGCCTACATCGCTGCAGGGCAAGCAGACCGTTGGGACGATGCCCGGCGCAGGACTGGGTAACTTCGCTGCCGGCGGCGCGAAACAGGCAGGCGGTATGGCAGGACAAGCCGGAGCGGCGCAGCTTAAGACCATCGGCGGCATAGGTAAGACCGCAGATATCAAGAGCTCTGTCGAGGAGAAATCCTTAAAAATTCCGGATTTCTTAAGAAGTAAATAGTATAACCGACATGAAGTTGATTTAATGGCCACAGGATAGATAGGATATCCTGTGGTTTTTTGTTGCTATCTGTCTGCAAAAATAGTGGAAATGCTCCCTGATTATGACAGAATATTCTCCTGACATTTTTTATAATAAAGCAGAAACACGGAGGTGGGATGTGTATTACAAATTATATATTGACAGTGTTTTTATCCTGCAGATGACGGGCAATCTGTATTTGCTATCTCTTGCCGGACGGATTCTTAAGTGTACTGCCACGCATGGACGAATCCTGATGGGAGCGGCGCTCGGAGCATTGATGGTCTGCGGGGCGATAGCGGTGCCGCTTAGTACGGTGGGAATCCGGATACTTATGAGTGCGGTCCCTGTCAGTATGTGTATGCTATGTGTTACTTTTAAAATCTGTCATAAGAGAAAGTTAATTCACGCAAGCTTTGTGATGGCAGGCTGTGGATTTTTTTTAGGCAGTACCATGATATGGATTATGAATCGTTTGAGAACGGTTCTAAAAGGTAATATGAGCCTTGTGGTTACACTTGTTACGGGATATCTGTCATATCTCATCCTGTTAAAAGTAGTCGGATTCTTAAGGCGAAAGAAGGAGAACAGTCTGAAGACGGTAGTGATTCGTGTGCCGGAATCAGGCCGGGATATCCCGGTCAGTGCACTTCTTGACACGGGCAATCATCTGACGGACCCGGTGACCGGGGAACCGGTATGTGTGATCAGCGAGAAACTGGCAGAGCAGATTGCAGCTTGTTTTAGGCCGGAGAAATATCATGCGGTTCCGTTTATGAGTATTGGCAGGGAAAGAGGAGTTCTGAATGCTTATGAACTGTCGGAGATCCTGATAGAAGATGAGGAACGCCATATCAGAAAAGAACATGTTATTGTAGCGGTTTGTAATACGGGAATACCGGAAGAAAGTATCTACCAGATGATACTTCACCCCCGTCTATTAGAAGACTAGGAGGAAGGAAAATGGTATTTAAAGTGGCAATTCCCGGCAAAGTTCAATTTAAGATGATACATAAGGATTCGAGGTTCCTTATGACTAAGCAGGGAGATATTCATTACATAGGCGGGACGGAAGTGCTGCCGCCGCCCCTTGAGAGCGATAGAGAGAACGCGATCATAAACGATCTTGGCACGGAATATGAGGATGAGGCTAAGGCGATTCTGATAGAACATAATCTGAGGCTGGTGGTGTACATCGCCAAGAAATTTGATAATACGGGTGTGGGTGTGGAGGATCTGATATCCATCGGAACCATCGGACTGATCAAATCGATCAATACATTTAATCCCGAGAAAAATATTAAGCTGGCGACCTATGCATCGCGCTGTATTGAGAATGAAATATTAATGTACCTAAGAAGAAACAGCAAACATAAGATGGAAGTGTCGATTGACGAACCGCTCAACGTAGATTGGGACGGAAACGAACTTCTGCTGTCGGACATTCTGGGAACGGATGAGGATGTGATCTATAAGGATTTGGAGAATGAGGTGGAGCGCAAGCTGTTAATCAAGGCAATCGCGAAGCTGACAGAGAGGGAACAGACAATCATCAGACTGCGGTTTGGCCTGGGTAGCGTGGACGGTAAGGAGCTGACACAGAAGGAAGTTGCAGAATTGTTAGGAATTTCACAATCCTACATTTCACGACTGGAAAAGAAAATTATGCGCAGACTGAAGAAGGAGATGAGTAAAGATAATTGATTTTTAGAGTCCGTAATGATATCATATGTTTAGAGTGTTCCATTTTGTGGTTAATAACTATTCTGAAATGTGAAGATGTTTGATCAGAAGCGGTACAGACAAACATATGTGTGAGGGCGAATGAAGAAGATAATTTTAATTGTCGATGATGACAGGCTGACATTATCAACAGCACAGAATCTGCTGGGTGAGATGTATAAGGTAGTTGCTGTAAACTCGGGGAAACAGGCATATAAGTATCTGGACAGACATAATCCGGATCTGATTTTGCTGGATATCAATATGCCCGACATCGGTGGATATGAGGTTATGCGTGCGCTGCAGGCAGACAGGCGGTGGAGTAAGATTCCGGTTATCTTTCTGACGGCAGATCGAAGCGCCGAGACGGAGGTGGAATGTTTCCGCGTAGGGGCTAATGATTTTATTACTAAGCCTTTTGAGCCTCAGATCATGCTGAGCCGTATCAAGAGTACGCTGGAGCTGGACGGCTATCGGAAGGATCTGCAGCGGAGACTGGATGAGAAAACAAGAGAGATGGAACGCATCACCATTCAGGCAATTATGACGGTTGCCAATACGGTGGATGCTAAAGATGATTATACGAAAGGACACTCCATGCGTGTGGCGGCTTATTCTGAGCTGATGGCGCAGCGGCTGGGATGGTCGGAGGAGGAGATTCAGAACATATATTATGTGGCTATGTTACATGATGTCGGTAAGATCGGTGTGCCCGATGCAGTGCTCAACAAGCCTTTTCGATTAACGGATCTGGAGTTTCGATTGATCAAAGGTCATACCATCATGGGCGCAGAGATTCTGAAGGACTTTAAGATGTTTCCGAATGTTAACGTGGGAGCGCAATATCATCATGAGCGTTATGATGGCAAGGGATATCCGGAAGGGCTTAAGGCGGAGTCTATTCCGCTTGTGGCAAGGATCATCGGTCTGGTGGATTCTTATGATGCCATGACCAGCAACCGCGTTTACCGGAGAAGACTGAGCGATGATATCGTGATGGAGGAATTGAGGAAAGGTAAGGGAACTCAATGGGATCCCGAATTGGTTGATATATTCATTGAGCTGATCAAGGAAGGCGCACTGGAGCAGAAGTGGATGCATGAAGACGAGATGGCCTCGCCGATCTTTGACAGTGAGAAGATCTATGGCGTAGCTATGGGCAGTGAGAGTGTGCTGGATGCGCCTACGGATTATCTGACAGGTGTTTTAAGCAAACGCAAGGGCGTGAATGAAATTGAGGCGGGACTGCGCGTTGCGGGCGGGTGCCTTATGATTATTGATCTGGATCATTTCAAGCGGATCAACCAGATACACGGCCATCTGGCAGGTGATTATGCCTTGAAGATGACGGCGGATGTATTGCGCGAGGTGTGCAGTAAGGGCGTTGTGTGCAGAACCGGCGGAGACGAATTCCTTTATTTTGCGGAAGGAATGCGCAGCAGGGATGCGGCGATCGTCATGGTGAACGAGATACTGGAGGCTTTTACCAAAAAGCAGGAAGAAGTGGATATTCTTAAGGAGACACAGTTATCTATCGGCATCAGTGTGTCGGGTTCCGACGGTTATGAGTATGAGGAATTGTACCAGCGGGCCGATAAGGCGCTGTATCATGTGAAGCAGAACGAGAATGTCCGTTACGGGTTCTTCCAGAGTACAGGTATGGTGCGCACGCCTGAGCAGTCCAAGAACGATCTGGAGACGGTAATCAATATGATCAAAACGCGCGACAGTCGTAGCGGGGCATTTCAGGTTGAGTATGCTGAGTTTGCGCATATTTATGAGTTTGTTACCCGTTTCTCTGAGAGAAGCAGGCAGGAGACACAGCTTCTTTTGTTTACGCTCTTTTCGTCGGACGGCAGCGAGATCAAGCTGGAGCGTATGGAGATTGCCATGCAGTGTATGGAGCAGTCGATCTGTAAATCATTGCGGGGCGTGGATGTAGGCACCAGATACAGCAGTTCACAGTTCCTGGTGGTACTGATGGGAACGGATAAAGAGAACATCCGCGTGGTCACGGACCGTATCATACAGAATTACTTCAAGTTGTATGGCGGAAAGGATATCACTGTGACCTTCGATGTGGCGGATTATTAAAAATAGGACAAAGGCAGAAGCGACTCTCAGGCGGTCAGATACAACCGCATGGTTTTCAGGGCGTTTTTTTCCAGACGGGAAACCTGCGCCTGAGAGATACCGATCTTGGTGGCAACCTCCATCTGCGTCTTGCCCTCAAAGAAGCGGAGCGTGATGATCTCATATTCCCGATCGCTCAGGCGCTTCATAGCTTCGCTTAAGGAGATGTGTTCCACCCAGTTTTCTTCCCGGTTTTTCTTGTCGCTGATCTGATCCATCACATAGAGTGTATCGCCGCCGTCGGTGTAGACGGGTTCGTATAAGCTCATGGGAGCCTGGATGGCATCCAGTGCATAGACGATATCTTCTTTGGGTACGCCAATCTCATCAGCAATTTCCGTGACAGTGGGCTCCTTAGAGTTAACGCGCGTCAGATGTTCCTTGGCGTAGATCGCTTTATAAGCGGTATCCTTGAGGGAGCGGGAAACCCGTATGCTGTTGGCGTCACGCAGATATCGACGGATCTCTCCCACAATCATAGGGACAGCATAAGTGGAAAATTTTACGTTGAGGGAACAATCAAAGTTATCGATTGCTTTGATCAGCCCGATACAGCCGATCTGGAATAGGTCGTCTACATTTTCATTACTTGAGTGGAATCGTTTGATCACACTTAAGACAAGACGGAGATTACCGTTAATATACTCTTTGCGGGCAGCCTCATCACCGGCTCCGATCCGCTTAAACAATTCTTCTTTTTCAGCATTCTTAAGGAGCGGCAGTTTGGAAGTATTGACGCCGCAGATTTCTACTTTACCCTGTATCATATGAATACCCACCCTTTCCTATAAGCCACCGGCATTTTTTTGAGTCCGCAAAGCGGAATTTGCAAAGTATTTTCAAGAAAATTTGCAAAGCATTTTTAAAAGAGATTGCTTTTTATAAAGGATGTGCGAATCGGACGGAATTATTCATGAAATTTTTAGGAAAAAACTTTGTATATTGTTTTACAAAAAGAGAGTTTTTTGGTACATTAGTAGATGAATGATTATGATTGCCAAAGTGACAGGCAGCATGAAATATAGCGAGGTGAGACAGGCATGATATGTAAAGAATGTGGCGCCGGACTGATGGAGACTGACCAGTTTTGTCCGAAGTGCGGTACCAGAGTGATAAAGGAAATGAGATGTCCCGACTGCGGTGTGGTGCTGCGTGAAGGAACAAAATTCTGCCATAAGTGCGGTCGGCTCATAGGAGGCGGCAGCGGGCGGAAGAAGACGGATGAAGCGGAAGATATTTCTATCGATGCGATGGAACAGAATATTCTTTCGGAGACGGCAGCAGAGATTAAGGCCGGTCGAAACGCGGAGAGAGAACCGCGACGGACATCTTCGGCGGCAGGCAAACCGGCGAGAAGTTCAGCAACGAAAAGTGTGTCTTCCACAAGGAGTACGTCATCGAGAAATGTGTCGGAACATGCAACCGCGTCAAAGAGTACATCTGCAAGAAGTTCGGCGGAACGCACATCCCCATCAAAGAGTGCATCGGGACGTGGAACATCCGCAAAGAGTGCGTCAGGGCACGGTTCAGCGTCGGGAAGACATTCATCCATCCCTGAGCCGCCGCGTAAGAATAAGAGGCGGATGGATTATCGTGAGGACGACTGGGAAGAAGAGGATTGGGAAGACGAAGACGACTGGGATGAGGACGATGAGGAAGGCGTTGATGTCATCACGATCATGACAGTGATCATGGGCTGTGTACTGCTCATTGTAGTAGCCGTTCTCGGATATAATCTGTATAAGCAGTATGCTCCTAAGAATTACGGGAAAGAGACGGAAATATCTGAGGATGAGAATGCTGCGGACGTAGATGTGGAAGAACAGACGGAACCGGCTGAAGTGTATGAGCCGGACGAGGAGCCTGCGGCAGACGGAGACGGAACCGGCACATATCAGATCATAGTGACGGGGAAAGAAGTAAATGTGCGCGATCAGCCGAGCACCAGCGGCACGAAAGTTCTGGGGAAAGTACGAGAAGGAGAAGTGTATACTTGTTACGGCACGGCGGAGGACGGGCAGTGGTATGAGATTCGTCTGGGGGACGGTACGCCGGGCTATGTGTTCCACCAGTATGTCTCCGTGGAATAGGGCGTTTCCGTGAGTGTATCAGGCGGCGGGGAACAGTATATATCTGTGGAATAAGAACCAGTGTTGTCATAGGAACCTTTTTGCGGGCAGTTGCATTTAATAATAAAAAGCCCGGAGGGGTTCCTATGTTATTTTCTGAATTTAAGAAAAAAGAAGTGATCAACCTGAAGAACTGTCAGAAACTGGGTAAGGTGTGCGACTTTGAGTTTGATGAATGCACCGGGCAGATCTTTAAGCTGATCATTCCGGGGGAGAATAAGTGGTGCGGTCTGTTCGGCGGAAGCGATACAAATTATGTCATATGCTATAAAGATATCAAACAGATCGGACCGGACATCATTATTGTGGATATATGCATATAGGTTCTATAGGTTTCCATAAAATAGTTGACATAATTGTAAGTTTCACATATAATTAATATGAACTGTTGTAGTAGAACTGCACGTTATTCAAAATAAAATAATGATACTGAGGAGGATATCCCTGATGAAATGCCCTTTTTGCGGTCATGAAAATACCCGAGTAATCGACAGCAGACCTGCCGAAGATAACAATTCCATTCGCAGAAGACGTGTCTGCGACGAATGTGACAAACGTTTTACGACTTATGAGAAAGTGGAGACGATTCCGCTTATCATCATTAAGAAGGACAATAACAGGGAGACTTACGACAGATCGAAGATCGAAGCGGGCGTTTTGCGTGCGTGTCATAAGAGACCGATCAGCGCGGCGCAGATCAACCAGTTAGTGGATGAGGTGGAGACGGAAGTCTTCAATATGGAAGAGAAAGAGATCCCCAGTCAGGTGATCGGCGAGATCGTTATGAACAAGCTGAAAGACTTAGAGGCGGTAGCTTATGTAAGGTTTGCTTCTGTATATCGGGAGTTTAAGGATATCAATACCTTTATGGACGAACTGAAGAAGGTACTGGATAAAGAAGTGTAAGAAACAGGGAGAAGATATGACGGAACAGGAAAAAGAAATTGTGGCAAAGGCCAGCGTTCCTATGACTATTGCCAATATTGTTCGATGGATATTTCTGGCGATTGCATTGCTCATTGTTTTATTCCTTTTTATAGGCAATAAGATATGGGAAGGAGCGGATTGGTATACAGCCTTTACAGGCAGGGCATATTCCTTTCTGCTTTGGGACATTCTGCTTATGCTTTTGAGTAATATCGTGCGCATCATCTTCACGGCAAGATATAATAGAATCGTGAAGAATCTGTGACAGATATCTGGACGAGGTTAAGTGCCATAGATGGTGTGTCGATATAAGTAATAGGAAAGGACAAATGATTGAGGAAGGCGGTGTAGGCTATGACCTTTGAATATACCGGAACGGATTGCAGCCCGGATAATCCGGATATACAGAAAGCGATCTCGGATATGAAGAAAGACCAGATCTTACAGAGTTATCAATATTTTGTCGGAAATTCGGAGTATTAGAAACCCCTTGCAAACCTGCAAGGGGATTTGTTATGATAGGAGAAGATTTAATCGGGCAGGAGCCGGTCAGTCAGGGGTTCCGGAGCGGAGGAAGAATGGCTTTACTTGAGCGTTTTTATCCGGATGAATATCTGGATTCGGCATATGAGATCGACTATGAAAAATTATATCAGGAAGGTTACCGCGGCGTAATCTTCGATATAGATAATACGCTGGTACCTCACGGTGCGCCGGCGGATACAAGGAGCATAGTGCTGTTTGCCAGGCTTAGGGAGATTGGATTCGAGAGCATACTTCTGTCCAATAATAAGGAACCGCGGGTGAAAATGTTTAATGATAAAGTGCTTTCCCGTTATATCTATAAGGCTGGGAAACCGTCTCCGAAAAATTATATCAAGGCGATGGAGCTTATGGGTACTACGCCTGCAACTACGATGTTTGTGGGTGATCAGCTTTTTACGGATGTATGGGGCGCGAAGAAGGCGGGGATCAGGACGTGGCTGGTGAAGCCGATCCACCCGAAAGAGGAGATACAGATTATCTTAAAGCGCAGATTGGAATGGATCGTATTGTTTTTCTATAAGCGGGACAGAGGACGGTATGTGAAGTTGGACAGTCGGTATCGATAAAGAAGAACGAAAACGAGGATTGAGATGAAGATTGATGGTAAAACAAACGTATGCGGATTGATCGGAAATCCGGTGGAGCACACATTGTCTCCGATGATACATAATACGCTGGCGGGGAGACTGGGGCATAATCTGGTATATGTGCCATTTCCCGTAGAACCGGGCAGGGTGGGCGAGGCAGTCCGCGGCGCGGATGCACTGCATCTGCTTGGACTGAATGTGACAGTGCCCTATAAGAGTGATGTGATAGAGACCCTTGAAGAGATCGATGAGCTGGCGCGAAATATCGGTGCGGTTAATACACTGGTGAGAACAGAGGGCGGTTACAAGGGGTACAATACGGATATGGAAGGACTCTACCGCGCCATGTCAAGCGAGGGCATCAGGATCGAGGGAGAGCAGATCGTACTTCTGGGCGCGGGTGGCGCAGCCAGAGCGGTGGCCTATTTGTGCGCGGTGAAGGGTGCAGAGAGGGTCTATATGCTGAATCGTACGTTTGATAAGGCGCAGACAGTGGCAGAGGAGGTCAACCGTGCGATGGGCCGGGAAGCAATCCTGCCGATGGCGATGGAGGACTATACCGGGCTGCCGGAGGGTAAATATCTTGCGATCCAAGGGACTTCCGTGGGGCTCGCACCTCATACGGAGGATGTTGTAATCGCGGATGACGCTTTCTATGAGAAGATCCACACGGGATTTGATCTCATATACAGCCCGTGGGAGACGAAATTCATGCGTTTGGTAAAGGAGCACGGCGGTCATGCGTATAACGGGTTAAAAATGCTGTTATATCAGGGAATCATCGCCTATGAACTGTGGAATAATGTACAGGTGTCCGAAGAGGACGCGCAGGTGGTGTATGATAGGCTGAAGGAACAGTTTATTTCATAGGATTAAGACACAACAGATGAGGGAGCATACAGCTTATAATGGATAATATTATTTTGATCGGGTTTATGGGGTGTGGTAAGACGACAGTGGGATTAAAATTATCCTATCGTCTGCGGCGTACCGTGGTGGATACGGATAAGGAGATCGAGAAGGAAGAGAAAAGAGTCATATCGGATATCTTTGCCACGGACGGTGAAGAGTATTTCAGAGACAGGGAGACAGCCTGTCTGCGGAAAATGTTAGGCAGTATGAGCAATCAGATCATATCTGTGGGCGGCGGACTTCCGCTCAGAGAAGAGAACAGGGCGCTTTTGCGCAAGCTGGGGCAGGTTTTCTATCTGCGGGCGCGTCCGGAGACGATTTATGAGAGAGTGAAACATGATACGACCAGACCGCTCTTACAAGGGCCGGACCCACAGGAGAAGATTCGGACGCTGCTTACGAAGAGAGACGGAGCTTATACGGAGGCCGCGGACGTGATTATTGATGTGGACGATAAGGACTTCGGGCAGATCTTATGTGAGATAGAGGAAAATGTAAACGGTTTCAGAGTGGAGGAGGAATAGATTGAAAAATCAGAGATTTTTCAATCGCAAATTTGTGCCGACGCTGTTAGCGTCTTGGCTTACAAATTCGCAGGCTGTGAGAAAGGCAGGGGATTAGTATGAAATTACTTGTGATTAATGGACCGAACTTAAATTTTCTCGGGATTCGGGAGAAAAATATCTACGGCACGCAGGATTATGACGCGCTGCTCAATATGATTGCAGAAAAAGGACAGAAGGAAGGATGTACGATCGAGGTGTTCCAGAGTAACCACGAGGGGGCGATCATCGACAGGATTCAGGATGCCTATTTTGACGGGACGGAGGGAATTGTGATCAATCCCGGTGCGTTCACTCATTACAGTTATGCGATTCATGATGCGCTGGCGAGTATTACGATCCCGAAAGTAGAGATTCATATTTCCAATATTATGGAGCGGGAGGACTTCCGCAAGGTGTCCGTGACGGCACCCGCCTGTGATAAGCAGATCTACGGTGAAGGGCTGAACGGTTATCTTATGGCGATTGATCATATCCTTTCTATGCAGCCGGAAGAATAAAACTTTTGATTTTTGGTTTTTTTTTGGGAAAGAGGTTGAAAAAACAAACTTTATAGTATAAACTAAGTAAGAATTATATTTGTGAAAATTTAGGAGGATTATTATATGATATCGGCAGGCGATTTCAGAAACGGTATTACCATTGAGTTTGAAGGCAATGTTTATCAGATAATCGAGTTCCAGCATGTAAAGCCCGGTAAAGGCGCAGCATTTGTGAGAACGAAACTGAAGAACATCATCAACGGAGGCGTGGTTGAGAAGACTTTCAGACCCACTGAAAAATGCCCTCAGGCACGTATTGACAGAAAAGACATGCAGTATTTATATTCGGACGGCGACCTGTTCAATTTCATGGATACAGAGACTTACGATCAGATCGCATTGAATGCGGAAGCAGTCGGTGATGCGCTGAAGTTCGTGAAAGAGAATGAGATGGTTAAGATCTGTTCTTATAACGGTAACGTGTTTGCGATTGAGCCGCCGTTATTCGTGGAACTGGAGATTACTGACACAGAGCCGGGATTTAAGGGAGATACGGCAACGGGAGCTACGAAACCCGCTATCGTGGAGACAGGCGCTAAGGTTATGGTGCCGCTGTTTGTAGAGCAGGGCGAGGTCATCAAGATCGATACCAGAACAGGCGAATATCTTTCCAGAGTATAAATCGAAACGTATAGTGTTTTCAAGAGCCTATAAGACAATGGGAGCTGGAGCGACCATTGTCTTTTTGATGCGCAGACCCGTGCAAAGGAAGTATGCCACTAAAGTGGCGCACGGGTCGCGCG
>CAMWMS010000041.1 GCA_947175435.1 uncultured Lachnospiraceae bacterium
AAATTTGTGGTCGTCCACATGCTTATTTAAGAAAATACGGAATTTGCAGAATTTGCTTCCGTGAATTAGCATATAAAGGTCAGATCCCCGGCGTTAAGAAAGCAAGCTGGTAAAACAACAAAGAGAGTTTCTAAGGCGTCACAATACGCCGCCTAAGAAACACTATAGCTTTGTTGGGAAGAATGTCGCTGACGCTTACATTCTTCCGGTGTGTTGGCGGAAGGATGAAATGGTATGAAAGTGTTGTTCTTCCGAGAGCGGGATGTATGATAAATGACTAGAAATAAGCGGATCAATAATTTAAGGAGGAAAAATCATGACAATGAGCGACCCTATTGCAGATATGCTTACAAGAATCCGTAATGCAAATACTGCAAAACATGATACAGTAGATGTACCCTCATCTAAGATGAAATTAGCTATCGCGCAGATTCTTTTGGATGAAGGATATATTAGAAAATTCGATTTGATCGATAACGGCAGTTTCAAGACCATTCATATCACATTGAAATACGGCGAGGATAAGAATGACAAGATCATTTCCGGAATCAAGAGAATCTCGAAACCGGGTCTCCGTGTATATGCTGGCAAAGAGGATCTGCCGAGAGTTCTCGGAGGTCTGGGCGTTGCAATCATCTCTACCAATCAGGGAGTTGTAACGGATAAGAAGGCAAGAGAGTTGCAGGTAGGCGGCGAAGTGTTAGCCTTCGTCTGGTAGTGGACGAAAAGAATTTCTAAGGCGCCGAAATACGCCGCCTAAGAAATACTATGTTTCGTCCGGAAGAATGTCGCTTGCGCTTACATTCTTCCCATTGAGATGGTTTACTTTATAGTAAGAATAAATAAACTTCTAACACAATTAAAACAGGAGGTACGGGCATGTCACGTATAGGAAGAATGCCAATCGCTATTCCCGCGGGTGTAACCGTTGAGGTAGCAGAAAATAATAAAGTGACTGTAAAAGGTCCTAAGGGAACACTTGAGAGAGTGCTTCCGGCAGAAATGGAAATCAAAGTAGAAGGCGATCAGGTTGTAGTATCCAGACCCAATGATTTAAAGAAGATGAAATCTTTCCACGGTCTGACAAGAACACTGATCCACAATATGGTTGTCGGTGTGACGGATGGATACGAGAAAAAGCTGGAAGTAAACGGTGTAGGTTACAGAGCGTCCAAATCTGGCAAGACTCTGACACTTAACCTGGGTTACTCTCATCCGGTGGAAATGACAGATCCCGAAGGTATCGAGACTGTCATGGAAGGACAGAACGTAATCATCGTCAAAGGTATTGATAAAGAAAAAGTTGGTCAATTTGCGGCTGAGATCAGAGACAAGAGAAGACCGGAGCCTTATAAGGGCAAGGGTATCAAGTATGCTGATGAGACAATTAGACGTAAAGTTGGTAAGACTGGTAAGAAATAACAGATAAGGAGAGTATGAAGATGGTTAGTAAGGAATCAAGACAAAAAGTTCGTGTAAAAAAACACAACAGACTGCGTAACCGTTTCAGCGGCACCGCTGAGAGACCGCGTCTTTCTGTGTTCAGAAGTAATAATCATATGTATGCTCAAATTATTGACGATACAGTTGGAAATACTTTAGTTTCGGCGTCTACTCTCGAGAAGTCTGTAAAGGCTGAGCTGGAGAAAACCAATAACGTTGATGCAGCAGCATATTTAGGAACAGTAATCGCTAAGAGAGCAATTGAAAAAGGTATTAAGACTGTTGTCTTTGACAGAGGCGGCTTTATATATCAGGGTAAAATTGCAGCATTAGCTGAGGCAGCCAGAGAAGCTGGCTTAGAATTCTAGGAAGGGAGAAGGAAATCACATGAGACGTACAATCATTGATGTAAGTCAGTTAGAATTGACTGAAAAAGTAGTAACGATCAAACGTGTTACTAAGGTTGTTAAAGGTGGTCGTAACATGCGTTTCACGGCTCTTGTAGTAGTCGGTGACAGCAATGGTCATGTTGGTGCAGGCTTAGGCAAAGCAACTGAAATCCCTGAAGCAATTCGCAAAGGTAAAGAAGATGCGATCAAGAACTTAGTTTCTGTTGCACTTGATGATAACAGCAGTATCACACACGATTTTATTGGCAAATTCGGTTCTGCTTCCGTACTCCTTAAGAGAGCTCCGGAAGGTACTGGTATTATCGCAGGAGGTCCTGCCCGTGTTGTATGTGAACTTGCAGGTATCAAGAATATCCGTACGAAATCTTTAGGCTCCAACAATAAGCAGAATGTCGTACTTGCTACGATCGCGGGCTTAAGCCAGTTAAAGACTCCTGAAGAAGTAGCTAAGAACCGCGGTAAATCCGCAGAAGAGATTCGCGCTTAAGTTACCGAAGGTTGTTGATCGGTCAGAATATTTAGGAGGAAAAGAAGATGGCAGCAAAGAAAGAAGCAGCTAAAACATTAAAGATTACTTTAATTAAATCTACCATTGGTCAGGTTCCGAAGAACAGAGCTACGGTTGAAGCTATGGGCCTTAGGAAACTTCATCAGACAGTGGAACTGCCTGATAATGCATCAACCAGAGGTCAGATCCAGAAAGTAAGACATATGGTTAAAGTAGAAGAAGCATAAAAGGAGGTGTCAGAATGGAATTATCAAATTTAAGACCCGCGGCCGGGTCAGTACACAGTGATAATTTTAGAAGAGGTCGTGGACACGGTTCAGGCAACGGTAAGACAGCCGGTAAAGGTCATAAGGGACAGAAAGCTCGTTCGGGAGCACCCAGAATCGGATTCGAAGGTGGTCAGATGCCGTTATACAGACGTATTCCTAAGAGAGGTTTTACCAACAGGAATTCTAAGGATATCGTGGCGATCAACTTAAGTGCGCTGGAAGTGTTCGACAACGGCGCAACGGTTGACGTGGATGTACTGCTTGAGAAAGGGATCATCAAGAATCCTCGCGATGGGGTTAAGATTCTTGGAAACGGAGAATTTACTAAGAAGCTCGATGTGAAAGTGAATGCCTTCAGCGCATCCGCGAAAGAAAAGATCGAGGCACTTGGTGGAACAGCAGAGGTGATCTAATGCTTACAACCTTAAAGAATGCGTTTAAAATCAAAGAAATCAGAAAGAAACTTTTCTTTACATTTATGATGTTGGTTGTGATCCGTTTTGGATCACAGCTCCCTGTTCCGGGCATCAACAGGAGCTTCTTTGCGGACTGGTTCTCGCAGCAGACCGGAGACGCTTTCAACTTCTTCGATGCTTTTACGGGAGGTTCGTTCCTGAACATGTCTGTTCTGGCGCTTAATATTACGCCGTATATTACATCGTCCATTATTATGCAGCTTATGACGATAGCGATTCCGAAACTGGAAGAGATGCAGCGTGATGGTGCCGACGGCAGGAAGAAAATTGCTTCCATCACGAGGTACGTGACGGTGGCGCTTGCGCTTATTGAATCCAGCGCTATGGCGATCGGTTTCGGACGTCAGGGACTGTTGCAGACATATAATGTCATTAATGTGATTACGGTTATTGCAGCGTTGACGGCAGGCAGTGCGTTTCTGATGTGGATCGGAGAGCGGATTACGGAGAGCGGTGTAGGCAATGGTATTTCTATCGTGTTGACGATCAACATCCTGTCACGTATACCGCAGGATATCACTCAATTATTTGAGCAGTTTGTGATCGGTAAATCCATTGCAAAAGGTGCTGTTGCGGCGATTATTATCATTGCAATCATTATACTGATGGTAGTGCTCGTTATTATCTTAAATGACGGTGTGCGCAAGATTCCTGTACAGTATGCCAAGAAAGTGCAGGGCAGGAAGATGGTTGGCGGCCAGACGACGAGTCTGCCGTTAAAGGTGAATACCTCAGGTGTTATTCCGGTAATCTTTGCCTCTTCCCTGATGCAGCTTCCGGTAATCGTTTGTTCTTTTTTTGGCATTACCGGCACAGGTGTGTGGGCTGAGATTTTGAAAGGAGTTAATTCCAATTATTGGTGCAATCCGAAACAACTGGTATATTCCATCGGGTTGCTGGTATATATTGCACTGGTTATCTTCTTTGCGTACTTCTACACATCCATTACGTTCAATCCTTTAGAGATTGCGGAGAACATGAAGAAGCAGGGCGGATTTATTCCGGGTATCAGACCGGGCAAACCTACCACCGATTATTTGAATAAGGTGTTAACCTATATTATTTTTATTGGTGCGGTAGGTCTTACGATCGTATGTGTTGTGCCGTATTTCTTCAACGGAGTATTCGGTGCAAGCGTATCCTTCAGCGGAACAAGTCTGATCATTATCGTGAGCGTTGTTCTGGAGACGATCAAGCAGATAGAATCACAGATGCTGGTTCGTAATTATAAAGGATTTTTAAACGATTAATCTATATGGAAATGATGGGGACGAGCAGGGCAACCGAGGCGTCCCTTACGTTATAGGGGAAGGAGCAAGACAGCAGAGATGAAGATAATTATGTTGGGCGCACCCGGCGCAGGTAAGGGAACACAGGCGAAAATGATTGCGGAGAAATATAAAATTCCTCATATATCCACGGGTGACATTTTTAGGGCAAATATTAAGAACGGCACGCAGCTTGGTATGGAAGCAAAACAGTATATGGACCAGGGATTGCTCGTTCCTGACGAGCTGACGGTCAAGATCCTGCTCGACAGAGTGGCGAAGGAAGATTGCAAGAACGGCTATGTGCTGGACGGTTTTCCGAGGACCATTCCGCAGGCGGAGGTACTGGACAAGGCGCTTAGTCAGTTGGGAGATAAGATTGACTATGCAATCAACGTGGATGTGCCGGATGATAATATTGTAAGAAGAATGGGCGGCAGACGCGCATGTCTTTCATGTGGAGCCACATACCATCTTGAGCATGTACCGCCTAAAACGGAAGGAATCTGTGACAGCTGCGGACAGGAGCTGGTGTTGCGTGACGATGATAAGCCGGAGACGGTGCAGAATCGTCTGAATGTATATCATGAGCAGACGCAGCCCTTAATTGAGTTTTACAGCAAGAAGGGTGTTTTACAGACAGTAGACGGCACGATGGATATGAGCGATGTGTTTGAGGCTATTGTGACAGTATTGTCATAAAATATACAAAAGAGAAATTGACGTGTGAGAAGTGCTGTGGGAGAGGAAACAGGATGGCAATAACGATTAAATCGCCCGGAGAAATTGAATTGATGCGGGAATCATGCAGACTGCTTGGTCTGGTTCATAATGAGCTTGCGAAGGTGATCAGACCAGGGATATCCACGAAGGAAATTGACAGAGTGTGTGAGGAGCTTATCCGCAGTTACGGGTGTACGCCGAATTTCCTGCACTATCAGGGGTATCCGGCTTCCGTGTGTGTCTCTGTGAATGAGGAAGTGGTACACGGTATTCCGCGAGAAGATCATATTATTCAGGAAGGCGATATCGTCAGTCTGGATACGGGACTGATCTATCGCGGGTATCATTCCGATGCGGCCAGAACCCATGCGGTGGGGCAGATCAGCGCTGAGGCGCAGAAATTGATTGACGTGACCAGACAGAGTTTCTTTGAGGGGATCAAGATGGCGAGGGCGGGGAATCATCTCCATGACATATCCAATGCCATTGCTGCATATGTCACGCCATACGGGTACGGTATTGTCAGAGATCTGGTGGGACACGGCATAGGCACTAGCCTGCATGAGCCGCCGCAGATTCCGAACTTTGCATTGAGAAGAAGAGGACCAAAGCTGCGTCCGGGCATGACGCTGGCGATTGAACCGATGATCAATATGGGTACGGAGGATGTGGAGTGGCTGGATGATGACTGGACGGTAGTCTCGGCGGATCATTCTTTATCGGCACATTACGAAAACACGGTGTTGATCACAGAAGGCGAGCCAGAGATCCTGACGCTGTGATAGCATCAGGAAATGAGAAGGATTTTGTGTCTGCGCGCCTCTTATTTAACCATGGTGATGTGTGGAAATGGAGTAGAATATGACAGGAATGCTTGCGAGCTCTAAAGCGGGACATGATCAGAAAACCATATATGTCATAATAGATGAAGACGACGAATATGTATATTTAGCCGACGGCCGAAGCAGGACCGTGAACAGACCGAAGAAGAAAAACAGGAAGCATATTCAGATTATTAAGAAGAAACAGCTGATAAGACCGGCGGGCGGTTATAAGGATTTGGAAATTAAGAGAGTGATCAAACAATATCAGGAGGAAGCAAATGTCAAAAGCTGATGTAATCGAAATTGAGGGAACAGTCATTGAGAAGCTGCCAAACACCATGTTTCAGGTCGAACTGGAGAATGGACATGTGGTGTTAGCGCATATAAGCGGTAAACTCCGCCAGAATTTTATACGTATTTTGCCCGGTGACAAAGTAACACTGGAGCTGTCGCCCTATGACTTATCCAAGGGCAGAATTATCTGGCGTGATAAATAAGAAAAAAGACCTTGCCAAAGATTGGGTATGGTGGTATAATGTAAAACGGTCTTTTTTGAAAGGAGGGTTTGAGATGAAAGTAAGGTCATCAGTAAAACCGATCTGCGAAAAATGCAAGATCATTAAAAGAAAAGGAAAGATCAGAGTAATCTGTGAGAATCCGAAACATAAGCAGGTACAAGGTTAATCCCCGAACGATTTAGTTTAACGGGGTTCTTGCCTATTTTATATAGATGCCGGAGCCTAATGGGAGATTACTTTTTGATACCAACAATTATGTTTGGAAAGATCGGATATCTGATCCGGTTGGGTAGAACCTACCCCAATCAATTAGTAAGGCGAGCAGAGCTCGCTTACGAGATTTGCTTCGCAAACTCAGACGCAGTCTCGTACGAAACGTAAAGAAAATGGAGGAAACGTAAATGGCTCGTATTGCAGGTGTTGACTTACCCAGAGAGAAACGTGTGGAGATTGGACTTACTTATATCTACGGTATTGGTAGAGTAAGCTCCAACAAGATTCTGGAGGCAGCAAACGTAAATCCTGATACCCGTGTCAGAGAATTAACTGACGATGAGGTAAAGAGAATTGCCGAGGTGATCGACAAGGATTACATGGTGGAAGGTGATCTGAGAAGAGAGATCGCGCTGAACATCAAGCGTCTTCAGGAGATCGGATGTTACAGAGGTATCCGCCACAGGAAGGGGCTTCCGGTTCGTGGTCAGAAGACTAAGACTAATGCAAGAACAAGAAAAGGTCCGAAGAGAACAGTAGCAAATAAGAAGAAATAAGATGGATCCGGAATCGGGGATTCTGAAAAGTAGTGTAGTAATTGAAGTTAGCAGATTAGGAGAAAGTAGGTTAGTTTATTATGGCTAAAAAAGTTACAAAAAAAGTGACAAAAAAGCGTGTAAAGAAAAACGTTGAACGTGGACAGGCACATATCCAGTCTTCTTTTAACAATACGATTGTTACCTTGACAGATACAGAGGGTAACGCGTTAAGCTGGGCAAGTGCAGGTGGTCTTGGTTTTAGAGGTTCAAGGAAATCTACTCCATATGCGGCACAGATGGCTGCAGAAACAGCGGCTAAAGCTGCTTTAGTACATGGTTTAAAGACAGTAGATGTTATGGTTAAGGGGCCGGGTTCTGGTCGTG
The DNA here is from genome assembly GCA_947175435.1 of uncultured Lachnospiraceae bacterium. Classification (GTDB taxonomy): domain Bacteria; phylum Bacillota; class Clostridia; order Lachnospirales; family Lachnospiraceae; genus UBA3282. The sequence continues at coordinate 7,576 of CAMWMS010000041.1, forward strand.
AGGCAGCAATCCGTGCATTACAGGCATGCGGCTTGGAAGTGACAAGTATCCGTGACGTGACTCCCGTGCCTCATAACGGATGTCGTCCGCCTAAGCGCCGCCGCGTATAATAGAACAAAGAGAACTTCTAATGCAGCAAAATACGCTGCATAAGAAATTCTATACTTTGTCCGGAAGAATTGCAAAAGAGCAATTCTTCCCAAGATGAAAGTTGTGAAAATATTGGAAGAAGGCGCCAAATGCGGCGTTGTAAACAAAATTATAATGAGAGGAGCCAAAAGATATGGCAGTAAACAGAGTCCCTGTATTGAAAAGATGCAGATCACTTGATTTAGATCCTACTTATTTAGGATACGATAAGAAATCCAACAGAACATCGGCGAGAGCCGGTAAGAAGATCAGCGAGTATGGTCTTCAGCTCAGAGAGAAGCAGAAAGCTAAATTTATCTATGGTGTATTGGAGAAGCCTTTCAGGAACTATTATGACAAGGCAGAGAGAATGAAAGGTATGACCGGTGAGAATCTTATGGTCATGCTGGAGAGCAGACTGGACAGTATCGTGTTCAGAATGGGATTTGCAAGAACTAGAAGAGAGGCCAGACAGGTTGTAGGTCATAAGCATTTTCTCGTAAATGGCAAGCCGGTGCATATTCCGTCTTATCTGGTTAAAGCAGGAGACGTGATCGAAATAAGAGAGAAATCCAGATCTCTGCAGAGATATAAAGATATCCTCGAAGTGACGGCAGGAAGACTTGTTCCGGAGTGGTTAGAGGTAGATCAGGAAGCATTGAAGGGAACAGTAAAATATCTTCCCACAAGAGAGATGATCGACGTTCCGGTCAACGAGATGCTTATCGTCGAGTTGTACTCTAAATAATAAGACGAAAAGAAGTTCCAGGACAGCAAAGTATAATGGCGGGGAACATCTATGTTTTGTCTGCAAGGATCATTACATGATTCTTGGTACAGTTTTATGTGGAAGAATGTCTTTCTGAGCCTTTCTTCCCGATAACGGTGGTTTTCCAACATGTTCGCAAAGGAGGGTATTTGCGTGTTTGATTTTGAGAGACCTAATATTGAGGTTGCAGAAATCTCAGAAGATAAGAAGTATGGTAGATTCGTAGTAGAGCCTTTGGAGAGAGGTTACGGTATTACCCTTGGTAATTCTCTTAGAAGAATTATGCTTTCTTCTTTGCCGGGCGCTGCAGTCAGCCAGGTTAAAATCGAAGGTGTTTTACATGAATTCAGCTCTATTTCCGGCGTAAAGGAAGATGTTACGGAGATCGTTATGAATATCAAGAGCCTTGCGATCAAGAATAGTAGCGATACCAATGAACCTAAGACCGCGTACATCGAATATGAGGGCGAGGGCATTGTCAGAGCGTCCGATATTCAGGTGGATCAGGATATTGAGATTTTAAATCCTGATCAGGTGATTGCCACATTAAGCGGCAAAGATACAAAACTGTACATGGAATTGACGATCACAAAGGGCAGAGGGTATGTAAGCTCTGACCGCAATAAGACAGATGATCTTCCGATCGGCGTGATCGCGATAGATTCTATCTATACACCCGTTGAGAGAGTCAATGTAACTGTAGAAAATACGCGTGTGGGCCAGATTACCGATTTCGATAAGCTGACACTGGACGTATACACGAACGGGACGTTGGTTCCCGACGAAGCAGTCAGTTTGGCCGCGAAGGTACTGAGCGAGCATTTAAGCCTTTTCATTGATCTGTCCGAGAACGCCAAGACCGCAGAGGTTATGGTAGAGAAGGAAGACGATGAGAAAGAGAAAGTATTGGAGATGAGCATAGACGAGCTCGAGCTGTCTGTCCGCTCTTACAACTGCTTAAAGAGAGCAGGTATCAATACCGTGGAGGAACTGACCAACAAGACTTCCGAGGATATGATGAAAGTCCGCAACTTAGGACGTAAGTCTCTGGAGGAAGTATTGGCAAAATTAAAAGAATTAGGCTTACAGCTGAATCCCAGCGATGAGGCCTGATCTATATATGAATGGCGTGCAGGATAAGCCCAAAGAGCACCCGTGCGCTTGCTCATGAATGGAACTGTTAACACATTCGGTAAGTAAGTCCGAAGCGCGTGGCCGGATGTACACCATGTTGTGGGAGAGAACTCCCCAGTGAGAAAGGAATTTATTATGGCAAAATACAGAAAACTCGGCAGAACGTCTGATCAGAGAAAAGCATTACTGAGAAGTCAGGTAACGGCTCTGCTGTACAACGGCAAGATCATTACGACTGAGGCAAGAGCGAAGGAAGTGCGTAAGATTGCGGAAGGTCTGATCGCTTTGGCCGTGAAGGAGAAAGACAATTTCGAGACCGTTAAGGTTACGGCGAAGGTACCCCGTAAGGATAAGGACGGCAAGAGAGTCAAGGAAGTAGTGGACGGTAAGAAAGTTACCGTTTACGATACGGTTGAGAAGGAGATTAAGAAAGATCTGCCTTCAAGACTGCATGCCAGAAGACAGATGTTAAAGGTATTATATCCTGTAAAGGAAGTGCCTTCCACACCTGCAGGCAGAAAGAAAGGCACCAAGGAAGTGGATCTGGCGGCAAAGCTTTTCGATGAATACGGCGCTAAGTATGCAAGCCGTAACGGTGGTTACACAAGAATCATCAAGATCGGTCCCCGTAAGGGAGATGCGGCGATGGAAGTAGTTCTTGAGCTTGTGTAATAGACATGAAGTGAGCAAATACCCTGCACGATGTGCGGGGTATTATTTTGTATAGAAAATTGCTCGTTCATGCACGAGTTTGCGGCGATGCGTAGCATCTCATAAACAATATCTCGCAAAGTTAATTCGCGAAGCAAATTTCGCAATTGAGCGAAGCTCAATTTTTTACAGAAAAATGTGTTCAGTGTGGAAAGAAGGATATAACGATATATTTTTGGAAAATAGATATAATTATATATGTAAATTAATGTAATTGGTAAAATTTAGTGAAAAAACGCGAAAAATACAAAAATTATAATTTTCTTGTAGAATTTATTTACATATATGTTATAATGGTGCTGTGCGTAAAAATATAGTAATATTGGAGGAACATTACGATGAGGTTGAAGCAGAAGATTCTTATGATTGCAATTTTACCTTTGTTACTTCTTGGTATTGTAATTATTGTTTTCGGTGACAAGCAGATCACGAATGTGTTGACAGAGAACACGGAGGAAGGTTTGCAGGCGACGGCGATAGCTGTACGAACCACCTTAAGGAAAATGAATAATGAACCGTATAGACTGAATGAGAATAATGAACTGGTTAAAGGTGATCTCAACATTTCCCAGACACCGGATCTGGTAGATGAAATTAAGGAAGGTACAGATATTGACGTTACGATCTTTTACGGTGACACAAGATATATGTCATCTGTAGTGGATGAGAACGGACAACGTATTATCGGTACACAGGCAGGTCCCAGAGCAATCGAGACCGTATTAGGTAAAGGTGAAGAATTCTTTGCCACGGATGCTGTCGTGAATAATGCAGATTATTTCGGATACTACATACCGTTATTAGATTTTGAGACAAATGAAGTAATCGGTATGGTATTTGCGGGAATGCCACAGGCGGAAGCAAAGGCACAGATCAGAAGAATTATCGTAATGATCGTAGCGCTTGTTGTCATTGTCGGTGTTATTTGTGCAATTCTTATTTTCTTCACAGTTAGCAAGATGGTTAAGCATCTGGAGAATGGTGTGATGGCTTTGGCACAGCTCTCGGAAGGAAAGTTGAACATCCGTCTGGATGATAAGCTGTTAGACGAGAAAGATGAGATAGGTGATATCTGTAGGGCTATCGAGAAGATGAAAGAGAATCTGTCGGGTATCATCGCTACGATCAAGGAGGATAGTTCCATCTTGTTAGAGGCATCCGATAAACTTCGTGAGAAGACCGATGTCACCACCGAGCATGTAGAACAGATGGAGAAGGCTGTTAACGAGATTGCGATCGGTGCAGGAAGTCAGGCTGAGGAGACACAGGATGCTACAGAGTCTATTATTCTGATGGGTAATATGATCGAGGAGACTGCAAGTGAACTGGCAGATCTGAATGAGAGAGCTAATTCTATCAAAGAGCGTGGTGAGGTTGCTATCGGAGCACTTCGTGAATTGCAGAGCACCAATGAGAAGACCAGTGCATCTATCAATATCATTTATGAGCAGACCAATGTAACAAATGAGTCAGCTCAGAAGATTAAAGAGGCAACCGCTCTGATTACTAATATTGCGGAAGAGACCAATCTCCTTTCACTGAATGCGTCTATTGAGGCAGCACGTGCAGGTGAACAGGGTAGAGGATTTGCAGTCGTTGCTGCACAGATTCAGAAACTGGCTGAACAGTCTAATGAGTCTGCAAGACAGATTGAAGGAATTATTCTTTCCCTGATCGAGGATTCTGACAAGGCAGTTGCTACCATGAATGAAGTAAAAGAAATTATGGAACTGCAGAATGAGAATGTTACTAACACAGGCACGCAGGTAACACAGCTTCTGAGTGATGTAGACGAGTCATTGATTATGATCGGCGATGTGACAGAGAAGACGAATAAAGTCAATGATGTACGAAGCAGCGTAGTAGATACGGTTCAGAACCTGTCAGCGATTGCACAGGAGAATGCGGCAAGTACACAGGAGACATCCGCATCTGTTACAGAGATCAGCGGTATTATCACAGAGATTGCCGGCAATGCTGCAGAACTTAAGGGCATTTCCAACAGAATGGATGACAGCATGTCAATGTTTGAGATGTAAGACATATGACCGGAAGCGGTCAGTCATAAGAAATATCAGGAATAATACCCCCGAGAATATACCATCTCGGGGGTTTATTATTAGAGTACAATCTGGAAATGCTGGTAGTCCTTACAGGAGTTCCAATTGCCACCCCAGGTAAAGCCGTGTTCCGTGAACAACTTGTAGCACAGATCATTTTCGTCAATCTTATAAGGGAAGTCCAGAGAGCGATCCGTGTACACTTCGCTGCCCTTGGGGGAAATATAGGTTTCGCCAGTGCCATCCTTATTGAATACGACGTAGGGATTGTAAAATGGGTTAATATCGATGGCACAGCCGAGGGCATGCTTTGACAGATTCGTGGTACCGTCCACTACTCGGTAGTTAAAACAGGAAGTATTATTGTCCATCATGGAGAGCGTGTCATCGCCGTCATATTCATCTATGAGACGGATTCGCTCGATCCGATAGTCGTTCTGATACAGTTCATAGAATATTTCCACCATATCCTGTGCAATCGCTTTGTTGCAGATCAGTTCACCGATTTGCTCTTCGCCGTTAAAATCAATGTAGAGCAGTCCGACATAATTTAAGTCCTCATAGGCTATGGTACAGCCGCTTTGGGGATAGGAGATTCCCGTGATCTTATCTTTGATACTGTCACTCAGAGGTTCATAATAGAATCCTGTTTGATAAGTAGTTCGCTCCGTATTAGCTACCATATTGTCCGGCTCCTTACGGTCTGCTGCGGAATCCGAAGAAGTGATTTCGTTTCCGTCAGGGATCGTGTCTTTAGGAGTATTGTATGCGGGAGGCTCGTCTGAAGTTTCGGGATCGGAGGGGTTCGACATATTGACAGGGGTATCAGTGTCGCTATTCGTAACAGCAGGCTCAGAATCAGTGCTCCCGGATTCTGTTTGTTCTGTGTCAGCTTCGGCACTGCCAACCTCTCGATCCTCCGGTGCAGTGCCGTATGCGATCTCAGGATTCGCTTTGGCGTATTCCTCCAGGGTTTCCGAACCGATCAGTAGATGGGTAAGAAATGCGCATATCATAATTAACAGCACGATAAACAGGAAAGGTCTGGCGGCAAGATGCAATAATTCTTTCAGGGTGCCGGGCGTTTTATTTGACGATGTATTTTGTGACATATATGTCATATCTCCTTTCAAAAAGTAAACTCCGTTGTAAATATCGGGTTCATTACGCGAACCTCTAAAAGTATATCATAAAACCTTGTGTTTTGGGGGATTAGTTAGTATAATAAGCGATGAATTGAATTAGTTATCACGGGCTGAATAGTTTCAGTGTAACTGTTCAGAAGATGTTTCTGCGAGGTGTTTTTTTTGTGAGTGAAGCGTAAGCGGAAGTCGCAGAAAACCCGTTACAGTGTTAAAGTGTATATGCATGAATTTGCAATAGGAGTTATAGATCGTAGATGGGAATTATTAAGACAGATAAACTGGTATTTGAATATATAAGGCGTGACGAAGAGGGCAACGTGGAGGGAATCACCCGCGCGGTGGACGAGGTAGATCTGGATGTGAAGCAGGGCGATTTCGTTGCGATTCTGGGGCATAACGGTTCAGGTAAATCCACGCTGGCCAAGCATATCAACGCGATTCTGTATCCCACTGAAGGAGCAGTGTGGGTGGACGGTATGGATACGCGGGACGAGAAGGATCTGTGGAATATTCGTCAGGAAGCGGGTATGGTTTTCCAGAATCCCGATAATCAGATCATCGGACAGGTGGTCGAAGAGGATGTGGGATTCGGACCGGAGAATATGGGAGTGCCTACGGAAGAGATCTGGGAGCGTGTGGAAGAGAGTCTGAAGGCGGTGGGGATGTATGCATACCGCAAATTTTCACCGAATAAGCTATCCGGCGGGCAGAAGCAGAGAGTTTCGATAGCAGGCGTAATCGCTATGCATCCCAAATGTATTATCCTTGATGAGCCGACGGCGATGCTTGATCCCAACGGGCGCAAGGAGGTAGTGCGTGCTGTCAGGGCATTAAATGATGTGGAAGGGATCACGGTGGTGCTGATCACTCATTATATGGAAGAAATTATTCACGCGGATAAAGTGTTCGTCATGGATAAAGGGAAGGTCGCAATGGAGGGAACGCCGCGGGAGATTTTTTCACAGGTGAAAAGGCTCAAGGAACTGCGTCTGGATGTGCCGCAGGTGACGCTGCTTGCCTATGAATTGCAGCGAAAGGGCATAGAACTGCCGGACGGCATCCTGACAGTGGAGGAACTGACACAGCACTTGTTGCAAAAATATCATATGAAATGAAAAGTGATCATATGGGATGTCAAAAGTGCGCGATCATATACGGGAATGAGGATTAAGCAAGATGTCGATTATATTAGATCATGTAGATTATGTATATGGTGAGGATACGACGCTCGCGGTGCATGCACTGAACGATGTGAATCTGGTGATCCCCGACGGTCAGTTCATCGGTCTGATCGGGCATACCGGTTCCGGAAAGTCTACGCTTGTGCAGCATTTGAACGGGCTGATCAAACCCACCGGCGGCAGTATATATTTTAACGGTGAGGATATTCATGCGGAAGGGTATGATAAGAAGAAGCTGCGGAGCAAGGTCGGACTGGTATTTCAGTATCCGGAGCACCAGCTGTTTGAGATTGATGTTTTCAAAGATGTTTGTTTCGGACCGAAGAATCTGGGGCTGACTCAGAAGGAGGCAGAGCTTCGGGCTTATGCCGCGCTGAAGCAGGTAGGGTTGGAGGACGAATATTTCTATCAGTCGCCTTTTGACCTGTCGGGCGGACAGAAGCGCAGAGTGGCGATTGCCGGTGTACTTGCCATGAAACCGGATGTGCTCGTGCTGGATGAGCCGACGGCGGGACTGGACCCGAAGGGAAGAGACGAGATTCTCGATCAGGTTGCCAAGCTGAAAGAGGAAACGGGTATCACTGTTATTCTGGTATCTCATAGCATGGAAGACGTTGCCAAGTATGTGGATCGTATTATCGTGATGAATCAGGGAAGTGTGCTGTATGACGATGTGCCGAAGGAAGTGTTTAAGCACTATCGTGAATTGGAGGATGTGGGGCTTGCGGCGCCGCAGGTGACGTATATTATGCAGGCACTTCATAAGAGTGGAATGCCGGTTGCAACCGATGCCACGACGATAGAGCAAGCGGCGCAGGAGATACTGCAAATATTTTTTTGAAAGGAATAGGTTATGTTACGAGACATTACACTGGGCCAGTATTATCAGACGGACTCCGTCATACATAAATTGGACCCGAGAGTGAAACTGATAGCAACTATTTGTTTTATTATATCGCTTTTTGTGGTAAAGAACTGGGTGGGGTATGTATTGGCAGCCGTTTTTCTGGCGGTGATGATCAAACTGTCCAATGTGCCTTTTCGATATATGATCAAAGGCATGAAAGCAATTATTTTCATTCTGCTGATTACGGTCGTATTCAATCTGTTTCTGACACCAGGCGAGGTTCTTTGGTCAGTTTGGAAATTGAAAATCACGAAAGAGGGGCTGCATACGGCGGTGATGATGGCTGTACGACTGTCTTTTCTGATTATCGGTTCCTCGGTGATGACGCTGACGACTACGCCCAACAGCCTGACAGATGGCATGGAGAAGTTGATGAAGCCGCTCAAGGTGTTCCGGGTACCAGTACATGAGGTGGCGATGATGATGTCGATCGCGCTGCGTTTTATCCCGATCCTGTTGGAAGAGACCGATAAGATCATGAAAGCGCAGATCGCCAGAGGCGCGGATTTCGAGAGCGGCAATCTGATCAAAAAAGCGAAAGCCATGGTGCCGCTGCTGGTGCCGCTGTTTATCTCGGCGTTCCGCCGGGCAAATGATCTGGCGATGGCGATGGAAGCCAGATGTTATCGGGGCGGAGAGAACAGAACGAAGATGAAACCGCTGAAATATGCAGGCAGGGATCGGATCGCATATGGGGTGCTGACGGCGTACTTTGCGATGTGTGTGGTGATACGGATTTATTTGTAGTGGACAGAGGCGGTATATTGAGTGAGTGGAGAGATATGAAGAGAGTTATGCTGACTGTGGCCTATGATGGAACAAACTATCGTGGGTGGCAGATACAACCGAATGGGGAGACGATCGAAGGCATCTTGAACAGGTGCCTTTCTGATCTTATGGGGGAACAGATAGAGGTGATCGGTGCCAGCCGCACGGATTCCGGCGTGCATGCCATGGGAAATGTCGCTGTCTTCAATACTGACAGTCCGATCCCGGCGGACAAAATAGCTTATGCACTCAACAGAAGACTTCCGGAGGATATCAGAGTCCGCAGATCCGAGGAGGTGCCGTCGGACTTTCATCCTCGGCACTGCGTCAGCCGCAAGACCTATGAATATCGAATCTATTGTGCGCCTTTCCCCATGCCGGTTAAAAGACTGTATACCCATTTTACCTATGTGCCGCTGAATATTGACTTAATGAGACAAGCGGGAGAATATCTGGTGGGAACACATGATTTTAAGAGTTTTTGCACCGTGGGAGCTCAGGTGGAAACTACCGTGAGGCAGATAGAGTCTCTGGAAGTGTGGGTGGAATACAGCGGAAAAGACCGTATCGCGGAGGAGACGGGCGGGAGAGAACGGTATGCGGATCGGGAGATCGTGATCCGCGTGACAGGATATGGCTTTCTCTATAATATGGTACGGATCATAGCGGGAACTTTGATGGAAGTCGGCAGAGGGCATATTGCGCCGCAGGACGTACAGCGCATTCTGGAAGCAAGAGACAGGCAAGCGGCGGGTCCTACTGCGCCTGCCTGTGGACTTACCCTGATCGGGATCGAATATCCGGAGCTTGGGCAGATTATGGGTGAAGAATAATTTAAGCCGGACTGTGGTATTCGCAGCTAAAGTCATCGAATGCGGCAGTGCACTCACCGACAGCATAGAGTCCGATCACGACTCCGGTGAAACCGCCGGCAACTTCGCTGGATAAATATTTCGTGTACGCGGAGCCCAGTTTGATCTTTTGCGGATTTTCCGTTCCGGATACCAGATAGAAATGATATTCCAGAGAATCGGATTCGATGACCAGACAAGTCGTTCCGTTTTCCAACGGTACGGTGGTCTGAATATGTTTGATGTTGCCAATGTTGAGTTTTAATACCGCTTCATAACCAGAAACAGATTGTGTGACATATATGTCATAGTGCTGCAATTCATCCATATACAGGGTTAATCCGGCTTCACTATGTGTCAATGTGGCACTGCTGTCGGATATGACAGAGGGTTTATATTCAATTTTGACTGAAACAGTCATATCAAAATCCCGTTGCCGGATACCGAGGAATGTGGGTGAGTCTGCCGCATCTAAAGTAATGTCAGAGCCGCGCAGCGTCAGCCGATTGTTTTCTAACGTGTAGTTGTGCAGATGAGGATGGCGCAGGTAGATCCAGTCTAAATTCCAGGAAGTATTTTCAAAGGTATAGAGGTTTTTGCGAAGCTGCGGGAAATCTCTGGCGATCTCATAGGATTGTTCCGTGGTTCCGTCTGCTCCCGCGTGAAACCAGCCGTCTTTGTCAAAGAAGACAGGTGTGAGGAATACTTCCCTTCCCAGATGATGATAAGCCTGCCACATATGGATCTGACGGAATCCCAGAGTGAGCAGGAACCAGTCACCGTCCGCGGTACGGACCAGGTCGCCGTGCCCGATGCCCTGTATGATTCCGGGCGCTTTGTTACGGTTGGTCAGTACGGGATTGTGGGGATAATTACGGAAAGTTCCCCAGACATTGTCGGATATGGCATAAGTGACCATATGACCGTACTCCGTGCCACCTTCGGCGGCTACCAGATAGTACGTGTCTCCTATGCGGTACATATGCGGACTTTCCAGATAACGGCCGCCGGAACCTTGCCAGATCGGTTTACTGGGTGTAAGCTTACGTCCGGTACGGATGTCGATCTCGCATTGAATGACACTGCCCACGCCATGTTCATCCGCGCCGTTGCTGATAAAATATACATGACCGTCGTCAAATAACAGGGAGGGGTCGATACCGCCTTGATCTACAGTAATCGGGTCGGACCATTCACCGTGGATATCGTCCGTATATACATAGAAGTTTTCCTGTGTCGTATTATTGTTGGTGACTATATAGAAGCGGCCTTCATGAAAACGGAGCGTAGGTGCGAAGACACCGCCGGAGCTGTTGACCTTTTCCAACATAACCTGACTTTTTCGGGTCAGGGCATGACCGATTGGCGTCCAGTTGACCAGATCGGTGCTTTGAAACAGCGGTACACCCGGGAAATATTGAAAAGAGCTGCAGGCCAGATAGAATATGCCGTCTGCCTCACAGACGCTTGGATCGGGGTAGAAACCTTTAATAATGGGATTTGTATAGCGCATGATTTTTTCCTCCGTGTGGTATGCATTGATCTGCAGAATGTATGGGATTCGATTGCTTGCATAATAAATGACAGTGCGGCGGGCAGATCTGGTTGTAAGTTACTTCTATAAATAATTATAGTGAGACGACTGCGGAAACTCAATACAAAAAAATATTGACACACGCGGAAGCGTATAATATAATAGGCAAGTGTGACAGTGTTTAGAAATGTCGAGCCAAAGCCCCGGCGGAGACATTTTAAATAGAAATAGATTATGAATCGGTTAGTGGATTAATCTATGCAATGAAGAATAAACCGTTGTTACGAGGGTTGCCGAGTGTGGCCGGACATCCGCACGAAGAACCGGAAGAACAACACAGACAGTCGAAAGACAATCGCTAGTATGGAGGTAATACAATGAAGACTTTTATGGCAAGTCCGGCTACGATCGAAAGAAAATGGTATGTAGTTGATGCGACAGATATGACACTCGGACGTTTGGCATCTGAGGTTGCTAAGGTGCTTAGAGGTAAGAATAAGCCGATCTTTACACCGCACATTGACACGGGAGACTATGTGATTGTAGTCAATGCTGAGAAGGTAAAGGTGACCGGTAAGAAGTTAGACCAGAAGATCTATTATCATCACTCTGATTATGTAGGCGGCATGAAAGAGACCACTCTGAAAGAGATGATGCAGAAACATCCGGAGAGAGTTGTAGAGCACGCAGTAAAAGGCATGCTTCCAAAAGGACCTTTGGGAAGACAAATGTACACGAAGCTTCATGTATATGCGGGACCTGAACATCAGCAGGCAGCACAGAAGCCGGAAGTATTAACATTTTAATTCACAAGGACTGAAAGGAGAAAATAATAATGGCTAAGTCAGCGAAAGCAGCAGCAAAATATTATGGCACCGGCAGAAGAAAGAAATCTATTGCTAGAGTATAC
>CAMWMS010000042.1 GCA_947175435.1 uncultured Lachnospiraceae bacterium
ATGTTATATACTTAACATATGAATTCGGATGTCAAAGAGATATTCATATCCGTCAGGCAGATTATGAACAGGCATTGTGATGAATCGGGATATCCATATGAAGACATAGGAAGGTAAATAAAGGAGGAGAAGACTATGGGAATGACAATGACGCAGAAAATTCTGGCGGCGCATGCAGGACTTGATCATGTGGAAGCCGGACAGCTGATCGAAGCGGATCTGGATCTGGTGCTGGGAAACGATATTACCAGTCCCGTGGCCATCAAAGAGATGGAAAAAATGAATGTGGACGGCGTGTTCCATAAGGATAAGATCGCGCTGGTTCCGGATCATTTCGTGCCGAACAAGGATATTAAGTCGGCGGAACATTGCAAATGTGTGCGTGAGTTTGCCCGCCGCAACGAGATCACCAATTATTTTGAAGTGGGAGAGATGGGCATCGAACATGCGCTACTTCCGGAGAAAGGACTTACGGTAGCCGGCGACGTGATCATAGGTGCGGATTCCCATACCTGCACTTACGGTGCACTGGGCGCTTTTTCCACGGGTGTGGGCAGCACGGATATGGCGGCGGGAATGGCAACGGGTAAGGCATGGTTTAAAGTTCCGTCCGCAATCAAATTTAATCTGACAGGTAAACCGTCTGAATGGGTCAGCGGTAAAGATGTGATCCTGCATATCATCGGTATGATCGGTGTGGATGGCGCGCTGTATAAGTCTATGGAATTCGTGGGCGACGGTATACGGAATCTTTCTATGGATGACCGGTTTACCATTGCCAATATGGCGATTGAGGCTGGCGGCAAGAACGGTATTTTCCCAGTGGATGATCTGGCAGTTGCATATTTGAAAGAACACTCCGCAAGAGAATATAAAGTCTACGAAGCAGACGAAGATGCAGTATATGACGAAGAATACACGATTGATCTTAGCAGCTTAAAGCCTACGGTTGCTTTCCCACATCTGCCGGAGAATACGAAAACCATTGATGAGATTAAAGAAGAGATTCAAATCGATCAGGTAGTGATCGGGTCCTGTACCAATGGCAGATTGGATGATCTGAGAATTGCTGCAAAGGTATTACAGGGCAGACATGTGGCGGAGGGCATGCGCTGTATCGTGATCCCTGCGACACAGGCGATCTATCTGCAGGCTATGGAGGAGGGACTGCTTAAGACCTTTATCCAGGCTGGAGCTATCGTCAGCACACCCACCTGCGGTCCCTGTCTGGGCGGCTATATGGGTATTCTGGCGGAGGGAGAGCGTTGTGTATCAACCACGAACCGTAACTTTGTAGGACGTATGGGGCATGTCAACTCGGAAATTTATCTGGCAAGTCCTGCGGTAGCGGCGGCAAGCGCGGTGACAGGTAAAATATCCTGTCCGTGCCAGTTAGCGTAAACTGAGTTTCTCTCAATTATGGAATTAGTTCTTAATAGTAAAATGGAGGTATATTATGCAATCGGCAAAAGGAACAGTTTTTAAATACGGAGACAATGTGGATACGGATGTAATCATCCCTGCACGTTACCTGAATTCATCTGATCCGACAGAATTGGCAACACACTGCATGGAGGATATTGACAAAGAATTTGTGAACAGGGTGAATAAAGGGGATATTATTGTGGCAACTAAGAATTTTGGCTGCGGATCATCCAGAGAACATGCGCCTATTGCCATTAAGGCGGCCGGAGTAAGCTGTGTAATTGCGGAGACGTTTGCCAGAATTTTCTATCGGAATGCTATCAATATCGGGCTTCCTATCATCGAATGTCCGGAAGCGGCAGGAGAAATCGAGGCCGGAGATGTGGTGGAAGTCAACTTTGATACAGGTGTCATCACAGATGTGACGAAGAATACTACTTATAAAGGGCAGGCATTCCCTGAATTTATGCAGAAGATCATTGCGGCGGAAGGGCTTGTGAATTATATTAATCAGAAATAAGATAAAAGGATATGCCGATAGGGCGCCATAAAAGAGCGTGTGTGAAAATTGTGGTAAGAAATTTTCTCGCACGTTCTTTTTTTGTGTAGTATAATGTTCTAAATCAGAATATCAGTACGCATAATGTAAAAAGTGTACAGTGTGCTTGACATCTTATGCAAAGTATACTATGCTAAAACTGCAAAGCGAGCTATGCAAAAATAGAAAGGTATGGAATGAGAACACTGATCAGGGAATTACGAAAGGAAAGAAAAATGTCTCAAGAAGAACTTGCTACCGCGGTAGGAACGACGAGACAGACAATTACTTCGATCGAGGTCGGAAAGTATACGGCATCCTTAGTACTGGCATACAAGATCGCCCATTTTTTTGGGCTATCGATCGAGGAGGTATTTGATTTTTCAGAAATTGAGGAGGATGAAACATGGATAAGATGAGACAGGAAGCGGAGAATAAATTAACATATTGGAAAAGGATGTGTGCATTCGCATGTCTGTTGTGCTGTACCAGTAGTGTATGGAGGATACTCACACCGATGGAAGGAGGAGAATCATTTTATGATTTTTTTCAAGGCTTTCAGATCGGCATGGTTATCGTGTTAGCTGTTTACTGCATCACAAATATTTGCAAATACAGGAATATACTGTCAAGCGAAGAACGCATCAGGGAATTTTACATTAACGAGCATGATGAAAGAATGGCGGCAATCAGGGAGAAGTCGGGCGGTAATGTGATGGATACATGTGGGATCATGATTATTATGGCAGGAGTCGTTGCGGGATATTTTAATCCGGTCGTATTCGGTACGATGATTATCTGCGGAATGTTTCTTCTTCTGGTTAAGAAGCTCTTACATATTTATTATTGCAAAAATATATGACCATAAGCCTGATTGTGAGAAAGCAGTTCAAACAGGCAGGATATGAGGATAGCTTTTTGGCGCGAAACCTGCTATAATGGCATCATGGTTAACAGAGTAAACGGAAACGATTATTATGATTATTCACAACTGAAAATGCCGGATGCGGCTGATAAGACAGATAACGGTGAGAAGTTCAGCCTGAATTATCAGCACACGCAGGACGAAACGACTGAGAAGGATAAGAAAAAGAACGGAGAAACCGAAAAGCTTAATAATGGATCACGTACTGTCCTGCAGGGCGGCGTCCGGCTGGAATTATCCCGTAATAGCGCTCAGACTGTCTCTGACCGGACGCGCGAGAAGACAGAGAGATCGCAGGATGTCGGACAGAATCTGATCGGCATGGTTCAGTCATGGCTGCATGCATTTGTACAGGCAGTCAAGGATATTGCTAATAAGATTTGGAATGATCCGATACCACAGGACGAAACATCGGTGGAGCAGATTGAGGCGGAAGACAAGACAGAGCCGGGAACACAAGCGCCGGAACGGCTGACTGAGGAATATCTTGCGCTGCATCCGGAACATTTGCGTGGTAAGCAGGAGTTTGAGAGTTCTTCGCTGCGGCGGGGAGAGAATCGGGATAAAGAGATTCAGAAATATCTGCGCTCAGGCAATTTGGAGCAAGTGATCAATCTGGTGACAGATAACGGGCGCAAAACGATGGCCAAGAATTCTACCCTGCTGACTTATTACGACCGGCATGGCAGGATCGCACCTATTGGTGCCTCTGATCAGGAGCGTATCCTGCATGGGGATAGAAATGTAAAGAAACTGTAACAAAACGAGCAAGCTCGTTTGCGAGATTTGCTTGCTTACGCTTCGCAAACTCGTGCATGAACGGGAATTTTCCTATAGAATGATAAATAAACTGCCTCTCATAGTCAGATTTAGATTCTGATCTATGGGAGGCAGTTATGCTACAACTCTGTTTTTACCGTTCCGCTTACCTCTATAGAGGTTATAGTCTGCGTTGGTTATGGTTTCCTCTATCGTGTCGCCGTCTTTGTAAGTGGATATACCGAGAGTGAGTGTACAGTGGATCCATTTATTGTTCAGTTCGAAGACATGGTTAGCGACGTTACGGCGAATATTCTCAGCGATCCGTCCCACATTCTCCTTGGTGGAACTGCTGATTAATATCAGTATTTCCTCCCCGCCCCATCGGCATACATATCCGTTTGAACCTACTTGCTGTGTCGTGATCATGGCAACCTCTCGCAGAACGACATCGCCAAAATCGTGACCATAGGTATCGTTAACTTTCTTGAAATCATCTATATCGCACATGATGAGGGAGAAACCTGAATCGGACTGCAGCGCCTGGTGCAGAAACACATCCATGCTCCTGCGGTTATACAGACCGGTCAGCGGATCAGTGCTCGCCAGTTTTTCGAGGATCGCATTCTGATGGCGCAACTGCGTGCCGGACAGTTTCATTTCAGAGATAAAAATCAGAGAAAATACGATGAGAAATATAAAAGTGCAGATTGAATTAAAAATGTATAACCTTAATTCCAGCGGAAGCATGTGAAGCTCATATACCGGTGTAATGTAGAAGGATAACAGCTTACAGCTTAAGAAAGCCACTGTGGCGCAGAATGCCGAGGCAGTTGCAATAGCCATCTTGCGGCGTCTTGTATTCATTGTATAGCAGATATAGAAACCTACGGGAATAAGCGCAATAATGTACTGTGCGAATCCAAACTGCCATCCGATGCAGATCGTTGCGACAAAGGAGTGCAGAATGATTTCAAGGTAGGTGATCCAGTATACCGGAAGAAGTTTTTCATGGCGGACCAGCAGCGTGCAGGACAGATAGGTAAGCACACTGAGAATGTTAAAGATTAATAGCGGAAGAACCCTGTAATAACCAAAGACACATGCAAGAAAAATATGAACCATCGCCACGGAGTAAATAATGACGCTGAATTTCTGCTTGTCGGAGATACGGGCATTGCCGGTCAGTATTTTTTTGATATACGTAAGGTGTTCCTTTACCATTTTCATTCCCATCCGTATGTGCAGGAGTTCGGTGCCTGCAAAAAATGTAATCTACAACATTATAGAGTAGATCGTCAAAAATGTAAATCTTTTTTGAGCTTTTCCTGATATTCCCCCGAATATTCGTGAAAAACAGAAACGCTTGTTCGGTGGAAGGGAATCTGATATACTATTAAGAAAATTGATCATATGCGGACGGAGAACTGAATGTGAATATTTTAGACAGAGAGGCTTTTGAACAGGCGAAATTAAAAGTGCTTTTGAAACAGAATGATCCACACGGATTCGGTACTCTTCAGGAGAAGACCGTGCATGCGGTCATGAAGCTGTACTACGAACCCAACGAGGATTATCATGAAGTGCCGATTGAAGGATATATAGCGGATATCTACACAGGGGAACGGATTATAGAGATTCAAAACGGGAATTTTAATAAGCTGCGTCCCAAACTGGCGGCGTATCTACCGCTTTATCCGGTAACGGTAGTATTGCCGATTCCTCATTATAAATGGTTGATTTGGATGGATGAAGAGTCCGGAGAATTATCGAAAAAACATAAATCTCCGGTAACTGGGAATGTTTATCATGCTTTTCCGGAACTGTACAAGATTAAACAATATCTGGGACATCCTAATCTGTCCTTTGTTTTTCCTTTATTGGATATGGAAGAGTATCGGCTGCTCAACGGGTGGAGCAAGGACAAGAAAAAAGGATCCAGCCGTTACGACAGAATGCCGACGACCCTTTATGATGAGGTGTTGATTGAACGGACAGAGGATTTCATACAACTCGTGCCATATGAATTGGAACAAGATTTCACGATCAAAGAATTTGCGCAGGCGGCGGGAATACACAGAGATCTGGCGGCCACGGTGGTGCCGCTGTTGATGTATATGCAGATTCTTGTGAGGACAGGCAAGCGCAGCAGAGAATATTTATATGAAGTGGCGGAAGAGTGCAGATAACATCATGTAGAAAGAGCACGGCGGGGCTTATCAGTAACAACAATAAACTTGTCTCACGCGATATTGTCCGATATAATATATAAAATGCGGTATGATATTATGCAAGATAAAGTTACGTATTGAGGTTTGTTATGAATATAATGGTGACGGTGCACGGAGTAGGTATTATTATCTGCTTTATTATGATCATGTTAATTTACGTGGCGAAACCTTCGGAACAACAGAAGATTCTGTTTGCGGGGACGCTTTTTACCCTTATGGATGTGGCGGGGTATTTCTTTGAACTTCAGAGTAAGAGTCTGGAGGTGACGCGGCTTGCGGTCAAAATGGAGTATATCGGTACAACCATGGGGCTTTTGAGTTTCCTGTATTTTGCGTGTTTGTACAGCAACCATAAAAATGATAAAAGCATCCGTATCATCAAAGGATTCTATACTGTCAATCATATTTGGGTGCTGTCTCTTGTATTTACCATAGACTATCACACGCTATACTATAAGAGTATAACTTATTCTGTGAATGACGACGGGTACTATCTGTGGATTTATGAGCCCGGCATATTTTATTATTGGTGGGCGGCAACTACTGCGGTGCTCGGATGTGTGATCGCATTGATTATGATACAGTCCGTACTGGAGCATAAAGGAGAGAAACGCCCCGAACTGTTGTTGATTTTTGGAGCCTCTCTACTGCCGATAGGATTCTGGATACTGCGGCTTTTGGGAATGGTTGGATATTATGATACGTATCCTATTTCCATGATGATTACCGAATCACTGCTCGTGCTGGTCATGTATCATTACCGGCTGTTTGATACGGTGCAAAGTGCCAAGGACAGGGTGGTTGATGAGATACGTGAAGGAATTCTTGTCGTAGATGACCTTGGGAAGATCGTGTACTTTAACCATGAGGCGGAGTTGATTTTTCCGAAGATCAACTGGAATGATAAGTCTGAAGTTTCCGAACATGTATTGCAGTTTATGGAAGCGCAGACCGACGGGGTTATGCTGAGAGGCAGATTCTATAAGTGGCAGAGAAGTGAAATTGATGATGACAATCGGAGAAAAGTGGGGATTTTGTATCGTATTTCCGATATGACGGACAACTATCTGTACACGAAGCAGCTTATTGAGCTGAAAGAGGAGGCGGAGCGTGCCAACGAAGCGAAGAGCAGCTTCCTTGCACGTATGTCTCATGAGATCAGAACGCCGATCAATGCGGTGCTCGGAATGAATGAAATGATTCTGCGGGAGACGCAATCGGACAATATCAGGGAATATGCGTCGAATATCAACAGCGCGGGCAGGACGCTTCTGTCCATTATCAATGATATTCTGGATCTGTCTAAGATCGAATCAAGCAGGATGGAGATTGTAGAGAACGACTATAATCTTGGCAGGCTGCTTATAGATGTGGAAAATATGATATCCATGCGGGCTGAGGAGAAAAATCTTTATTTCAGGGTAATAACGGACGATAAACTGCCGAATCAGCTTCATGGAGATGATATACGAATTAAGCAGTGTATGACTAATTTGTTGACCAATTCAGTCAAGTATACAAAAGAAGGAAACGTCATGCTAAAAGTTGATTCTGCAAGCAGTGACGGCGATATGATCGACCTTAGGATTACAGTTTCTGATACCGGTATAGGAATTAAAGAGGAGGAACTGCATAAACTCTTCGATCCGTTTACCAGACTTGATCTGATGCAGAATAAGAGTGTCGAGGGAACGGGGCTGGGCTTAAGCATTACAAAGCGTCTGGTGGAAATGATGGGTGGCGAACTGACTGTAGACAGCTGCTATGGCAAGGGAAGCAGCTTTTCCTTCGTGATTCCGCAAAAATCTGTAGGTAGTGAACTGTTGGGCGACTATAAGACAAATGCCATACAGATGAGTGAGATAAAAACCAGGGAAAGAAAGGAATATATTGCTCCTAAGGCACGAATTCTGGCAGTTGATGATAACCGGGTCAATCTTACCGTAGTCAAGGGACTGCTTAAGAAGCTTAAAGTGCAATTTGATTCGGCCGTGAGCGGTCAGGAATGTCTGGCGAAAGTCAGGCAAAACCACTATGATATTATCCTGTTAGATCACATGATGCCCGATATGGACGGTATAGAGACGCTGCGCGCGATGCAGCAGATCGAAGAGTATATAAAGAATCGCTCCGTAGTGATCGCACTCACCGCTAATGCAATCGTAGGCGCTAAAGAAGAATACCTTAGCGAGGGATTTGAGGACTATCTTTCGAAGCCGATCGATTTCGTGATGCTGGAAGCGATGATCCAAAAGTATCTTCCTGAGGATATGATAGAGTATGTATCATAATAGCGGAATTGTTACGGATTGCTATACTACATATAGTAATTTTACTTTGCAAAATACTAAATATATGGTAAAATATGTTTCGTGAGAAATTCTGATAATATGTTCTTTTTTGCGTATGAAATCCCGAAAATGTGAGGTATTGATCTATGGCGAAGACAAATACGGCAAATAATTATGATGCTTCCAGTATTACCGTGCTGGAAGGGCTCGAGGCAGTCCGCGTAAGACCGGGAATGTATATCGGCAGTGTTTCTACCAAGGGTCTGAATCATCTGATCTATGAGATCATGGATAACGCAGTGGATGAGCATTTGGCGGGATTCTGTACGACGATCCGTGTAACGCTTGAGGCGGACGGTTCGGCAACGGTATCGGATAACGGGCGCGGCATTCCGGTGGGAATGCATGAAAAGGGGATCAGCGCGGAGCGATTGGTGTTTACAACGCTTCATGCAGGCGGTAAGTTTGACAATGAAGCATACAAGACCAGCGGCGGATTACACGGGGTCGGTTCCTCTGTAGTCAATGCACTGTCCAAATATATGCATGTAACGGTAAAAACGGGCGGATTTATCTACGAAGACCACTATGAGCAGGGCGTTCCTACGATGGAACTGGACAATGGGCTTCTGCCGGCCGTGGGCAAAACAAAAGAAACCGGCACTACCATCAATTTTCTGCCGGATGACACGATCTTTGACCGCACAAGATTTAAGGAAGATGAAGTCAAGAGCCGTCTCCACGAGACTGCCTACCTCAATCCGGAATTAACCATTATTTATGAGGATAAGCGCAAAGAGGAAGTAGAGCATCTGGAGTATCATGAGCCGGAGGGAATCGTAGGTTTTATCAAGGATATGAACAAATCCAAGGAATCAATACATGATGTGATCTACTACAAGGGAGAGTCCGAGGGGATCACGGTGGAGGTAGCCCTGCAGTATGTAAATGAATTCCATGAAAATGTTCTTGGTTTTTGCAATAACATATATAATGCCGAGGGCGGGACTCATCTGACCGGCTTTAAGACCATGTTTACCAACGTGATCAATACATATGCAAGAGGACTGAACATTCTAAAGGAAAAGGATGTCAACTTCACTGGGGCCGATGTGCGTAACGGCATGACCGCGGTGGTTTCCATTAAACATCCCGACCCTCGTTTTGAGGGACAGACTAAGACAAAGCTGGATAATCAGGATGCGGCGAAGATCGTGAGCAAGGTGACGGGAGATGAGATCGTCCGTTTCTTCGACCGTAATCTGGAAACATTAAAGAGTATTATCGGCTGTGCGGAGAAGGCAGCCAAGATTCGTAAGACGGAAGAAAAGGCAAAGACAAATCTGCTCACCAAACAAAAATTTTCCTTCGACTCCAACGGCAAGCTGGCGAACTGTGAATCAAAGGAGGCCGCTAAGTGTGAGATTTTTATCGTAGAGGGTGATTCTGCCGGAGGCAGCGCCAAGATGGCGAGAAATCGTATGTTTCAGGCGATTCTGCCGATCCGCGGTAAGATTTTAAATGTGGAGAAAGCGAGTATTGATAAGATTTTGGCAAATGCCGAGATCAAGACGATGATCAATGCGTTTGGATGTGGATTCTCTGAAGGATACGGCAATGATTTCGATATCAGCAAGCTGCGTTACGATAAGATTATTATTATGGCGGATGCGGATGTGGACGGCGCCCATATTTCCACGCTTCTTCTGACGTTGTTCTATCGGTTTATGCCGGAGCTGATCTATGAGGGACATGTTTATATTGCCATGCCGCCGCTGTATAAGGCCATGCCGTCTAAAGGAGAAGAGGAATACCTCTATGACGATAAGGCATTGGAGCGATACCGCAAGAAGCACAAGGGTTCATTTACTTTACAGAGATATAAAGGTCTGGGAGAGATGGATGCGCAGCAGCTTTGGGAGACGACGCTCGACCCTGACACAAGACTGCTTAAGTTGGTGGAGATCGAGGATGCCCGCATGGCTTCGGAGGTAACGGAACTTTTAATGGGGACTGAAGTGCCGCCCCGCAAAGAATTTATATACCGGCATGCACAGGATGCAGAATTGGATGTCTAAAAAGGGAGCGGTCAATCGGTATGAGTATGAACGACAGAATAATTAAAACGGAATATTCCGAAGTAATGCAGAAATCTTATATAGACTATGCCATGAGCGTAATCATCGCCAGAGCACTTCCGGATGTAAGGGACGGCCTCAAACCGGTGCAGCGGCGGACGTTGTACGATATGTATGAGCTGGGGATACGTTTTGACAGACCGTATCGTAAATCAGCACGTATCGTCGGCGATACCATGGGTAAATACCATCCCCACGGCGACAGCTCTATCTATGAGGCGCTGGTGGTTATGGCGCAGGACTTCAAGAAAGGGCTTCCGCTCATTGACGGACATGGTAATTTCGGCAATATTGAGGGTGACGGTGCCGCTGCCATGCGTTATACGGAAGCGCGTCTGGAAAAGGTCACACAGGAAGCGTTTCTCGCTGATCTGGATAAAGATGTGGTTGACTTTCTTCCCAATTTTGACGAAACGGAGAAAGAGCCAAGCGTTCTGCCCGTCAAGATTCCCAATCTATTGATCAACGGCTCGGAAGGTATTGCAGTCGGTATGGCTACCAGTACGCCGCCGCATAATCTGGCGGAGGTGATTAATGCAACCAAAGCATATATGCTGGATGAAAATATTACCACAAGAGAGCTGATGCGCTATGTGAAGGGACCCGATTTTCCCACAGGCGGTATTGTGATCAATGAAAATGAATTATTAGATATTTATGAGACAGGAACCGGTAAGATCAAGATTCGCGGCAAAGTGGAGATCGAGAAGGCCAAGGGCGGCAAGACGAATCTGGTGATCACGGAGATTCCCTATACGATGATCGGCGCCAATATCGGCAAATTCCTGATGGACGTCGCGGCGCTGGCGGAGACGAAGAAGACGCAGGATATCGTAGATATCACGAACCAGTCTTCCAAAGAAGGTATCCGAATCGTTATCGAACTGCGTAAAGACGCGGACGTCGAAAATTTCAAAAACATGCTCTATAAGAAAACCCGGCTGGAGGATACTTTCGGTGTCAACATGCTGGCCATCGTTGACGGCAGACCGGAGACGATGGGCTTAAAGCAGATCATACAGGAGAGTGTGAAATTCCAGTATGAGGTGGCCACCAGAAAATATACCAATCTGCTGCAGAAGGAATTGGAGCGCAAAGAGATTCAGGAAGGGCTGATCAAGGCCTGCAACGTGATTGATCTGATTATCGAGATTCTGCGTGGCTCTAAAGACAGGGCGATGGCCAAGGCCTGTCTGATCGAGGGTAAAATCGACGGGATCAAGTTTAAATCCAAGGAATCAAAGATTATGGCAACACAGTTGATGTTTTCGGAGAAGCAGGCGAACGCGATCCTAGATATGAGACTATATAAACTGATTGGCTTAGAGATCGAGGCGCTTATCAACGAACACGAGGAGACGATGGCGAACATCTATCGCTATGAGGATATATTGGCCAGAAGAGATTCCATGGCGCAGGTCATCATTAATGAGCTGGATGAGATCAAGGAACAGTATAAGTCTCCCAGAAAAACTCAGATCACCACGGAGAGCGAGGCCGTCTATGTGGAGAAGAAGATCGAAGAGATGGATATCGTCTTCCTTATGGACCGTTTCGGTTATGCCAGAACAATAGATGTCGCCACTTATGAGCGGAATAAGGAAGCGGCAGACATTGAGAACAGATATGCGTTTGTCTGTAAAAATACGGGCAAGGTATGTCTGTTTACCAACACCGGACAACTTCACACGCTGAAAATGATGGACCTGCCCATGGGGAAATTCAGGGACAAGGGAGTGCCGGTCGACAATGTCAGCAACTATGATTCCTCCAAGGAGAATATCGTATATGCTGCGAGTCAGAGTGATTTAAATCTTTATCGTGTAATCTTCGCAACGAAGCAGGCGATGCTTAAAATAGTGGATGGCGGAGAGTTTGATGTAGCGAAGCGAACAGTGGCGGCTACGAAGTTGACGGAAGGCGATGAGGTTATAAGCGTTGTGACGTTTACAGAACAGCGCAATATTGTGTTGCAGTCCGCGGAGGGATATTTCTTACGTTTCCCGGTGGAAGAGATTCCGGAGAAGAAGAAGGGAGCCATCGGTGTGCGGGGCATGAAGCTGGGAGCAAAGGACAGTCTGGAAGCCGTGTATTATACGCGTAATGCAGTGGAACAGAGCATTGAATACGGCGGCAAGGAGCTGGAGCTGAACAAATTGAAATTGGGCAAGCGCGACAGCAAAGGCGTAAAGGTAAGAGTTTAGAAAGGGAATATCTGCAATATGAGAGTGATAGCGGGAACAGCGAGAAGCTTACGGTTGAAAACGCCGGAGGATATGAGCACCAGACCTACCACGGATCGGATCAAAGAAACGCTTTTTAATATGCTGCAGCCGTATCTTGCAGACGCTGTCTTTATCGATCTGTACAGCGGCAGCGGCGGGATCGGTATTGAGGCGCTCAGCAGAGGCGCAAGACATGCCTATTTTGTGGAGAATAACAGAAACGCAATTGCCTGTATTACGGAGAATCTGCAGTTTACAAGACTCATGGATCGGGCAACTATATTAAAACAGGATGTCCTAAGCGCCTTGTCGGGAATTCACGAGAAAGAGGCGGATGTGATTTTCATGGACCCGCCTTATAACTGCGGATATGAAAAACAGGTGCTTCAGGTTTTGACAGGCGTTCCTTATGTGACGGAGAATACATTAATTGTTGCAGAGGCATCGCTTGAAACGGATTTTACCTATCTTGATCAGTTGGGGTTCTGCATTACGAAGGATAAGTGCTATAAGACTAACAAACATATTTTCTGCCGGAAGGCGTAAATTGCCATATTTTTTGTAAAAAAAGACATAAATTGAAAAATAAGTAAAGACATTTTTGCGAAATTGTTTTATTATGGATACAAAGTTACTTTACCGAAGCAAAAACTTTTCGCTTGTTTCGAGTTTGCGATACATATCTCGCAAATTTACTTTTAAGAAAGGCATATAATTGTTTTATGAGTGCAGCAATCTATCCGGGAAGTTTTGATCCGGTGACATACGGACATTTAGATATTATCAAGCGCGCAGCCGAAATTTTTGACGAATTGACGGTCAGTGTGCTTAATAATAAAACAAAGACTCCATTGTTTTCTGTGGAAGAACGTGTTAAGATGTTAGAAGAGGCGACGAAGGATATTCCAAATGTAAAGATAGATTCCTTCAGTGGTCTTTTGATTGATTATGCAAGAGAACAGAACATACATGTGGCGATCAGAGGATTACGTGCTTTTACGGATTTCGAGTATGAGCTTCAGATCGCACAGACTAACAGGAAGTTCTCCGGAGGAGATCTTGACACGATGTTTTTAACGACCAGTTTGGAATACGCGTATCTGAGTTCTTCGACGGTTAAGGAGATTGCCAGCTTCAACGGCGATATTTCCCAGTGTGTACCGGAGTTTGTCGGCAAATTAATCTATGAAAAATATGGGCATAACAGGTAGGAGTAAAGATGAGCAGTAGAATCGAACAACTTATCGACGAAATTGAAGACTATATTGACAGCTGTAAATATCAGCCTCTATCCAAAACAAATATTATTGTCAATAAGGAAGAAATTGATGAGCTTTTGCGCGAACTTCGCATGAAGACGCCGGATGAGATTAAGCGCTATCAGAAGATTATTTCCAATAAGGAAGCTATTTTAAATGATGCGCGTTCCAAGGCGGAGGCACTCATTAAAGATGCAACCGTACAGACTACGGAATTGATCAATGAGCATGAAATCATGCAACAGGCTTATGCGCAGGCGAATGAAGTAGTCCGCATGGCGACCATGCAGGCGCAGGATATTCTTAACACCGCTACTGCGGAAGCCAATGGGGTTCGTACATCTGCCATGCAGTATCTGGATGATATGCTGGCCAATCTGGAGAGTGCCATGACGGCGACTTTGGCAACAACAACGGAACATTATGAGAGCTTCTATAACACGATTAACGGGTATAATGAGACCGTGAAGGCGAATCGTGCGGAACTGCGTCCGGTGCAGGTGGAGCAGATGCTGAAAGAGGCAGAAGGCGAATCGGAGCCTGTGAAGCTGGATCTGATGTAATGCGGCATGGTGATAAATATACCGATATAAGATGAAGTATGTGAGCCGGTTTCCTGGGAAGCCGGCTTCTATATTATGCGCAGGCGAGTACAGGGAAATCAGCCGCTGTGCGGCATGCACCCTGCACAGCAAGTAGGAGAAGACAGCGCTTCTATACTTGATTAAAAAAATAAGACGAGGTGGAACAGTTTGAAATGCTGTAATATCGCGATTATGAGTAAGATTCATAAATGGGTAAGTTATCGTTTCCTGACAACAATATTATTTGTCTGCGCAGGGTTATTTCTTCCGTTGGGGAAATGTGCCGCGCATGCGGAAGAAATTGCTGCCGGGACGACAGAATCCGGAGCCGAAGGCGGTATGAGAGATGAAGCGCAGGATGGATTTTCAGAGGCTGAACAGGAACCGATCGTGATCGTCATAGATCCGGGACACGGCGGGAAGAATCTGGGCGGTGAGTACGAGGATTATACCGAGAAAGAAATGACGATCGTTGTGGCCAATGCCATGAAAGAGGAACTGGAAAAGTATGAGGGTATCACCGTTTACCTTACAAGAAACGGTGATCAGGAGCTGGATTTGGAGGAACGTTGTGAATTTGCCAAGAGCGTGGACGCTGATTTTATATTTTGTCTGCATTTTAATCTGTCGGCATATCACACTCTGTTCGGCGCGGAATGCTGGGTGTCGGCATTTGGTGAGAACTACAGCAAAGGATACAGCTTTGCCAGCGTGGAGATCGATATGCTGCAGGATATGGGACTCTACTCCAGAGGTATTAAGACCAGACTGAATGATAAGGGGACTGATTATTACGGTATTATCCGTCATGCCACGGAGCGTGATATTCCCTGTGTTCTCATTGAACACTGTCATTTGGATCAGGAGAATGATAAACCCTTCTATGACCATAATGAGAAGCTGCAGGATTTCGGAAGACTGGATGCCACGGCTGTGGCTAAATATTTCAGACTTCGGTCAGAGATATTAGGAGTAGATTACAGTAATTATCAGAATGTGCATGTAGATGTACCTACTCATGTGGTCGCGCCTGATCGAACAGAGCCGGATATTTGTATGATTGAAGTGACGGATCAGAACATGGAGACCGGTGAAGTGACGGTTCAGGTATCCGCAGCGGATTATGACAGCGGTATGCTGTATTATACTTACAGTTATGACAACGGGGAACATTTTTCACAGTTGCAACGCTGGCCGGATAAGAGCAGGGACACTTTCAGTTTTACCCTGCAGGTTCCGCCCCGTGTTATGCCGCAGATCATAGTCAACGGATACAACGGATTTGACTTATATACTGCCAGTAACATGATTTCTCTGCCCTCCATGGATTATGAGACAGCGGAAGAGATTGCGGCAAAACAGATGGCGCAGAGAGCACTTGAGAGCATATCCAAGACGGTGGTGCCTGTTAAGAAAGAACCGGTGAATATCAGTGTCACCAGAAGGGAGCCTGAGGAAGAAGCAGATAAACCGGTATCCTTCCGCTATTTTATGACAGTATGTATCGTATGTGCGCTGCTGGTTCTTGCCATGACGGTATCCATGATAATGATCATACGCGGAACGAAACGCAAGCGGCGCAGACGGCGGAAGCGAAGACCTAAAATATAGACAATAGAAAGTAGCATACGGCAGTGATCGCGGTCTGAATCGTTTTATGGAAAATATATGGGCGTATGGACAGATCGGTCTGACGGATCATACTGTAAGTCTGGGCAATACATGAGAATCCGCCGAAAGGCAGCAATATGAGGATGGGATAAAAAAATGACTGACCAGAATAGTCAATACCGCTTGTGATTTCCAGAATGCATCGGTAGACATTAAGAAATTCCATGTTGACATGACGAAAAGGCACAAAGGCGATGTTGAGCAGATTAAAGAACACCATGTAACCGCCCAATCTGGCAATACCGAGAAGTCCTGATAATACAGAAGCATCTATGGCGGTAAGCAGAGGCATACGCCTGGGCTGTGATGGTGATTGCTCAACGGCGGAGGTATCACATTTCTGCAAACTATTACCATGTTTGGCCGCTGATAAAGGTATTGTCACATGGCGCAATAATGGAGCGTGGAAGAGTATAACCCCGTACAACAACGGTATACCGTACATGATCAGTAGCGGAATGAGTGGTTTCTCAATGGCAAGAGTCGGAACAACATAACTTAGGAAATAGATCGGGCCGATATTGTTACAGAAATACAGTAGCTTTGCGCTTTCTTCGCGGGACAGTTTTCCGGATTCATAGAGTTCTCCCACGATCCTTGCACCCATGGGGAATCCGCATAGAAAGCCCATAGTGATGGTGTAAGAGCCGTTTTTGGATGTGCCGAATATGCGATGCAGCAGCGGATGCAGCAGGCTGACAAAGCCTTCCGTCAGGTTCATACGGATCATAATACTGGAGAGTATCATGAACGGAAGAAGTGTAGGAACCATCTTGACAAACCATAGGTTCAGTCCGGTAGAAGCATATTCTAAGGAGAGCGACGGATAGCGAAGCAGCAGGAAGACTAAATATAGGGCAAGAGCTGTAAAGAGAACTCTGTAGAACTTATCGGTTTTGCTCATGATCAAAATTCCTTTCAAAAAGACGGTAAGGTTGTTCTATATATATTCTCGGAATAGCGTGATTATACAGATGTTGCTGAGAATCTTGATTCTGCATCCGGTTCTTGTAGGAGCCATATACGGAAGCTTTTGCAAGCCCGAAAGCGAAATTTTTAATGTCGTTATCTATAGGAGACAAACAGATCAATGCGATTAGATAAATTTCTATGTGATTGTAACCTTGGCACGAGAAGCCAGATCAAAAAGGATATTAAGGCAGGTCTGGTGACGGTCAATGATCATGCAGTCCGCAGACCGGAACAGCATATCGACGAAAAAGAGGACAAAGTCTTTTATAAAGGGCAATTTTGTGCCTATGAGCCGTATGTATATTACATGCTGCATAAACCCGCAGGCGTAGTGTCCGCCACCGAAGATCAACATGATCGGACGGTACTTGATCTGCTGGGAGAGGACAGGCGAAATGATCTTTTTCCGGTAGGCAGGCTGGATAAGGACACGGAAGGACTCCTGCTTATTACCAATGACGGTGTACTAGCACATGAATTGCTTTCGCCGTCCAAGCATGTGGAGAAGGAATACGAGTGTCATCTTGAGAAGATGTTTGACGAGGAACAAAAAGTGCGGTTAGAACAGGGCGTGGATATCGGTGAAAAGTCATTGACGAAGCCCGCAGTAGTACGTGTATTGGACGATAAAAAAATTATACTGACGATTACGGAAGGTAAATTCCATCAAGTCAAGCGTATGCTGCACACGGTTGGCAATGAAGTTACTTACCTGAAAAGAATTCGCATGGGAACTCTTACGCTGGATTCGGAACTTCCGAGAGGAGGTTATCGCAGACTGACAGAAGAGGAAAAAGAGAGGATGGGAGAAAACAAATGATAGAAGCGGTTATTTTTGATCTTGACGGCTCCATGGTGGATTCCATGTGGTTATGGAAAGCAATTGATATAGAATATCTCGGTAAATTCGGGATAACCTTACCGGATAATCTGCAGATGTGCATTGAAGGAATGAGTTTTAGCGAGACAGCGGTATATTTCAAAGAGCGGTTTAACCTTCCGGATGACTTAGATACGATTAAAGCAGAGTGGAACCGTATGGCGTGGGATAAATATACCTATGAAGTGCCTGTAAAAGAAGGCGTGACTGAGCTTCTGGAATATTGTATGGAACACGGAATAAAGGCCGGAATCGCTACAAGCAATTCCAGAGAACTGGTGGAAAATGTAGTGAAAGTACATGGATTGAATCAATATTTCGGCTGTATCATGACAGGCTGCGATGTGGCGAAGGGTAAACCGGCACCGGATATTTATCTGGCGGTAGCGAAGGAGCTTAATGTTGCACCGGAGAACTGTCTTGTGTTCGAGGATATTATACCGGGCATTCAGGCAGGCAGGGCAGCCGGCATGAGGGTTTGTGCCGTTTACGATAAATATTCGGAGTATCAGGATAATGAGAAGCGCATTCAGGCGGATTACTATACATATCATTTTAGAGAGTTAATAGAAAACGGAGTTTTGGCTTAGTGCAAAGAGGTTACACAGAATGTAAAACAGGAGCAAGTGAAGATGGGGTTTTTACCGATTTCTAAAAAGGATATGGAAGAACAGGGCATAGAACAGTTGGATTTCGTCTATGTCATCGGGGATGCCTATGTGGATCATCCTTCTTTTGGACATGCCATTATCAGCAGAGTCCTGCAGTCCCGCGGATACAGTGTGGGAATCATTGCACAGCCGGATTGGAAAGACGAGAAGAGCATTACGGTTCTGGGAAAACCCAGATTAGGGTTTCTCATATCCGGCGGTAATATGGATTCCATGGTAAACCATTATTATGTGTCCGGTAAACATCGACCGGTCGATGCCTATACACCGGGCGGCGAGCCATACAAAAGACCGGATCACGCCACGGTAGTCTATGGTAATCTGGTTCGTCGCGTTTATAAGGATATTCCCGTTATTATCGGCGGTATTGAGGCAAGTCTTCGGCGTATGGCGCATTACGATTACTGGTCGGACAGCTTCAAGCGTTCCATCCTGTTAGACAGTCAGGCGGACTTGATCTCATACGGCATGGGAGAGAAGTCGATCGTGGAGATCGCGGAAGCGCTGGACAGCGGCATTGCGGTTAAAGATATCACGTTTATTCCGGGGACAGTCTATAAAACAAAAGAGATTGAAGGTATCTATGACGGTGTCACGCTTCCTTCCTATGATGCCATGAAAGCGGAACCGCGCAGATATGCGGAAAGTTTTCAGATTCAGTACTGTAATACCGATCCGTTTACCGGTAAGACATTGATCGAAGAATACCCGAACGGTGTCTACGTGGTGCAGAATCCGCCGCAGCCACCGCTTACAACGGAAGAGATGGATGAAATCTACGATCTGCCGTACATGCGCACATACCATCCGTCTTACGAGGAG
>CAMWMS010000043.1 GCA_947175435.1 uncultured Lachnospiraceae bacterium
GCGGAGAGGTGATCGGTAACAGAACGAGAGTGAAAGTGGTTAAGAACAAGATTGCGCCGCCTTTTAAGGAAGCGGAGTTTGATATCATGTTCGGCGAGGGAATTTCCGTGGTCGGTGATATTCTGGATCTCGCTGCGGAGAACAATATTGTCAATAAGAGCGGTGCATTGTATGCTTATGAGGGTAATAAGATCGGACAGGGCAGAGAGAATGCAAAGCAGTATTTGCGGGATAATCCGGCGGTATGTACGGAGATAGAGCGCAAGGTAAGGGAGCTGTTTAATCTGGATACTGACAAAGCGGAAGAAAAATCACAGGCGGCGGAAGTAGAGAAGAAGGCTGATAAAGAGAAAGAAAAAACCGCTAAATAATGACAGTGATGGAAAGCTTATTCATAAAAGTATGCAGGAGATCAATGAAAACGGAGAATTATCATGCTTGTAACACAAATATCCGAAGTGTCGAATTCGCGCTGTCGGGTTTACTTAGACGGGCAGTTCGCCTTCGTACTCTACAAAGGCGAACTGCGACGGTTTCAGATCAAAGTCGATCAGGAGCTTCCTGAGGAAAGGTATCGGGAGATTATGACAGAGATTCTGCCGAAGCGGGCGAAACTGCGCAGCATGAATTTACTGCAGTCACGGGATTATACCCGCAGACAGCTGGCAGATAAATTGGAACAGGGTGATTATCCACAGGAATGTATAGAAAAAGCGATCGCATACGTAGAGTCTTACGGTTATATTGATGACAAACGTTACGCCAGAGATTTTATTGAATATAATCTTGCCTCTAAGAGCAGAGCCCGCATAGAGACCGATCTGATGAGAAAAGGGATTGGAAAAGAGATAATAAGAGAGGCATTTGAAGAACTAACCGATCTGGGTGTGCAGCAGGATGAATTGGCTCTGGCATGTGATCTGCTCAGAAAGAAAAAATATTGTGCGGATACTGCTACAGGGCAGGAACAGCAGAAAATGTACGGTTTCCTTTATCGGAGAGGTTTTCGACATGACACAATCAGCAAAGCACTTATGCTTGACATAACATCAAATTCAGTATAGAATTGAAGTGTTGTAATTTTGCTTAGTATAGAATGTTTATATATATAAATGCTGATACAGCTTAAACATTCTAGAATAGATTATGTACAATGAAAACTAAATAAGGAGGTGCTCCTGTAATGGTGCAAGTTGTGGTAGCGGTAGTCATCACACTGGTGATTTCAATTCCGGTATCTGCCTTGGTTGCCATCAACTATCGAAAGAAAGTTGTGGAAGCCACGATCGGCAATGCGGACGAGAAGGCCAGAGAGATTATTGACGAAGCTCTCAAAACTGCTGAAGCGAAGAAGCGCGAGTCATTGCTTGAGGTCAAGGAAGAGTCCATTCGTACAAAGAACGAACTCGACAAGGAAATCAAGGAACGTCGTGCAGAGGCGCAACGTTATGAACGGCGCGTGCAGCAGAAGGAAGAGAACATCGACAAGAAAGCTGATGCTATCGAAAAGAAGGAAGCAAGTTTGGCACAAAGGGAAGAATCCCTGGCGAAACAGCGCGAAGAAATATCCAAACTTAACGAGCAGAGATTACAGGAACTAGAACGAATCTCAGGATTGACCTCCGAACAGGCAAAAGATTATTTGTTAAAAATTGTTGAAGATGAAGTGAAACATGAGACTGCTGTCATGATCAAAGAGATTGAAAGCAGGGCAAAGGAAGAGGCAGATAAGAAGGCTAAAGAGTATGTAGTCACGGCGATTCAGAAATGTGCTGCAGACCATGTATCCGAGACAACCATATCTGTTGTGCAGCTTCCTAACGATGAGATGAAAGGCAGAATCATCGGTAGAGAGGGACGTAACATCAGAACTCTTGAGACGATGACGGGTGTTGATCTGATCATTGATGATACGCCGGAAGCAGTTATTTTATCCGGATTTGATCCGATCCGCAGGGAAGTGGCAAGGATCGCGCTTGAGAAACTGATCGTGGATGGACGTATTCATCCCGCCAGAATCGAAGAGATGGTTGAGAAGGCGCAGAAAGAAGTAGAAGTAATGATCAAAGAGGAAGGTGAAGCGGCTACACTGGAGGTAGGTGTACATGGCATTCACCCTGAACTCGTAAGATTACTCGGTAAGATGAAATTCAGAACCAGTTATGGTCAGAACGCATTAAAGCATTCGATTGAAGTTGCTCAGTTATCCGGCTTGCTTGCCGCTGAGATGGGATTGGATGTCAGAATGGCGAAGCGTGCAGGTTTGCTGCATGATATCGGTAAGGCTGTTGACCATGAGATGGAAGGTTCGCATATTCAGCTCGGCGTGGAGCTTTGTAGAAAATACAAAGAGTCTCCGACAGTGATTAATGCGG
Organism: uncultured Lachnospiraceae bacterium; assembly: GCA_947175435.1. Classification (GTDB taxonomy): domain Bacteria; phylum Bacillota; class Clostridia; order Lachnospirales; family Lachnospiraceae; genus UBA3282. The sequence continues at coordinate 2,376 of CAMWMS010000043.1, forward strand.
TAGAGTCTCATCACGGGGATGTTGAGCCTCAGTCTCTGATCGCATGTCTTGTACAGGCTGCGGATACGATTTCTGCTGCAAGACCGGGTGCGAGAAGAGAAACATTAGAAACATATACAACAAGACTAAAACAATTAGAAGACATTACAAACAATTTCAAAGGTGTTGATAAATCTTTTGCTATTCAGGCAGGTAGAGAGATTCGTGTTATGGTAGTTCCAGAACAGATTAACGATTCTGATATGGTATTACTTGCGAGAGATATTTCTAAGCAGATTGAAGCTGAGTTAGAGTATCCCGGACAGATCAAAGTAAATGTGATCCGCGAGAGCCGTGTCATTGACTATGCTAAATAGTATTGATTGCCCCGTAGAGAAATCTACGGGGCTTTTCATATCTGTACAGAATCACAAGAAACAGGGGAAAAGCGTAAAGAAAATTGTTTTATCTATATACTTGTGGAATGTGAAAAACTGTAGTAGAATATTTAACGATGTATGATTGTATACAATTATTCAATGCGTATGCCATATTGGAAAATAAACGAGAGTTTGTTAGTCTGATTCAGAGCATATGCCTTGGGTGTTGATGAGAAAGGAGTATAATTATAGAGATGAAACCGTACAAAGAGATGAGCAGGGAAGAATTACTGTCACTGAAAGCAGAATTTGACAAGCAGTTTGAGGATGTGAAAGGGAAAGGGCTTAAATTGGATATGTCCAGAGGAAAGCCTGCGCCTGCGCAGCTTGATATAGCAATGGGACTTATGGATGTTTTGAATTCCGAGTCGGATATGAATACGGAGACGGGAGTGGACACCAGAAACTATGGTTTAGTGGATGGCATTCCGGAAGTCAAGAGATTCATGGGAGAGATGATGGAAGTGCCGGTGGAAAATGTTATCGTGTATGGTAACGCGAGTCTGCCGATTATGTATGATACCGTGTCACGTTCCATGACACACGGCGTCCTTGGCAGCACGCCGTGGTGCAAATTGGATAAAGTTAAGTTTTTGTGCCCAGTTCCCGGATATGACAGGCATTTTAAGATTACGGAGCATTTTGGGATTGAGATGATTAATATCCCAATGACACCCACGGGTCCCGATATGGATCTGGTAGAAAAATATGTGCAGGAAGATGCGGCTGTAAAGGGTATCTGGTGCGTGCCTAAGTACTCTAACCCTCAGGGCATTTCCTACTCTGATGAGACGGTGAAGCGGTTTGCAGCCCTGAAGCCGGCAGCGGAGGACTTTAGAATTTACTGGGATAATGCTTATACGATTCATCATTTATATGAGGATAAACAGGATTATATACTGGAGATTCTGCATGAGTGCGAAAAGGCAGGAAATCCCGATATGGTATACAAATTCAGCTCAACCTCTAAGGTCAGCTTTGCAGGCGGCGGTATCGGCGGATTTGCTGCTTCCAAAGCAAATATTGAGGAAGCGAAGAAGAGCATGTCTGTACAGACAATCGGTTATGATAAGATCAACCAGCTTCGCCATGTCAGATATTTCAAAAACTTGGACGGCATGATGGCGCATATGAAGAAGAGCGCGGATATCATAAGACCTAAGTTTGAGGCTGTTTTAGACGTATTAGACAGAGAGCTTGGCGAGTTGGAAATCGGCAGTTGGACGAGACCGCTCGGAGGGTATTTTATCTCTTTCGATGCGATGGAGGGTTGTGCCAAAGCGATCGTAGCAAAGTGTAAAGAGGCGGGCGTTGTACTAACAGGCGCCGGAGCGACATTTCCTTACGGGATTGATCCGAAGGACAGCAACATCCGTATTGCACCTTCCTATCCTTCTGCGGAGGAGCTGGCTGCGGCGGCAGATCTGTTTGTGCTATGTGTGAAGTTAGTCAGCGTTGAGAAGCTGTTAAACGCATAAATGCAAGCTGCGGGCATACGGACATTGCAACAGCAGGCTGGACAAGATACGGCAGATATTGTATGATGGAATAAAGTTATGTTAGAGGCGGCGAGGCATATATGGATAAGTATGAACGTATTGGCAGAGAATTGGTGCATAAGGGCGCTATCATAGACTATTATCAGGATACCATCAAAATCCCTAATGGTAATATTGCAAAATGGGATTATATCCGGCATAAAGGTGCCGCTGCAGTGGTTGCCGTGAAAGAGGATGGAAAGCTTCTGATGGTCAGGCAGTACAGGAATGCACTGAATAGAGAGACGTTGGAGATTCCGGCCGGCGGGTTAAATGATATGGATGAACCCACAGATCTTGCCGCGGCGAGAGAGTTGGAAGAGGAAACAGGGTACAGTGCGGGGAAACTGGAACTAATGCTGTCACTGCGCACAACGGTTGCTTTCTGTGACGAGAAGATAGATGTCTATGTGGCAACGGACTTAAAACGGAGCAAGCAGCATCTGGATGAGGATGAATTTCTGGATGTGTTAAGCTACGATGTGAAAGATCTGCTGGAAATGATTTACGACTGTAAGATTCAGGATGGCAAGACGGTTTCGGCGATTTTGGCATATTACAATAAATATTGTAAATAACCATATTGCAACAGACAATACAGACAGATACAAGATAGTACAAAGAATTTATGATTGCAAAGGAGAATCAGGCTATGAATGAAGCAAGAGCAAAAGAACTGGCACATGAACTGACAATGGAATATGTCAGAGAGAAAAATATGTTAAGCAATCCGCTGTTAGAGAATATTCCCAATGTGGTAGAGAAGTTTGCAGACATCAACAAAAGATTTTACGATGCTATCATAAATAATGATATGTTAAAAGAGTTGTATTAAGTGTGGAGACTACTTTTAGGTGCTGTCGTCAGCGATCTGTGTGAATAGATTGCTGACGATTTTTTTATAATATAGGAAATTAAAAATCGCATGTGGGCGGACGAAACGGCATATATATAGGTGAACAGGACATACCGTGAAAGAGGGTAAGATATTGCAGTATTCACCGGTTAAAAATTGTTACTATGTGATTTATCTGTTTATGATCGGACTTTTTCTAGGCATAGTGATCGTTAATGCGGGGTATGACACGTGGATCAGAAACGGCAGCCTCTTGGGAACGGAAATGATTCTGCGTCTGAAGAACAGTGTGCCGGACGGCAACGAACTTCTCGGATATATTGTGAAGCATAGATTGTTTACTGTCTTTATGCTTGGAATTTTAGCGACCACTATGATCGGCATTCCGGCGGTATGTGCATACGTATGCTATATCGGGCTGGCGGCCGGGTGTCTTCTTTCGGTTGCAGTGATCCGCTATGGGATCCGTGGACTGCTGCTGATGGCTGCCGGTGTGTTCCCGCAGGGAATTTTACTGATTCCGGCTTATATAGCTTTGTTTGTATGGAGCATAAGCATCAATCGAATATTGTATTCCAAAAGCCCATATGCGGATTATTATAGCAAATCGGGAAGGCAGAGTTATCTGAAAAAGGGGGTACAGATGATCGGGATCGTGGGAGTTGTCATAATGGGTTGCCTATTGGAGAGTTATGTTAATCCTAAAATGCTTCATTTTATTCTAAAAATTTTTTAGAAAGTTTTTATGTGTGCGTTTTCCCATATATAGTAGACATAAATTATGCCGCTGACGATATGTTGTGTTTTCATGAAAATAAGGCTGAAATGCCCGTAAAATCGGGAAAAAATCCATTTGCTTTTCTCTGAAATTCTGATTATAATGATAGGCAGACGATGAGTTGATTTACATAAGAGGGGTCGCTCAGGGAAGGGTTTCCGGTTTCATGGAAAAAGAGATCAAGGCTTTTATAACATATTTACATAATGTGAAGGGAACTTCTGCCAATACGGAGATGTCATATAAGAGAGACTTGGAGAAAGTGCAGCATTTTATGGCGGAGCGGGACGTTCACGAGATGGGCTCCGTAACAGAGAAAGACCTGGAAGAGTATGTGAAGTATTTGGAGGATAACAAATTTGCCGCTGCTACCGTATCCAGAAACATTGCGTCATTGAAAGCATTTTATCATTATTTGGTGCAGGAAGGGATCGTGGCGGAGGATATTTCCGGATCATTAAAGGCACCGAAGATCGAGAAGAAGGTTCCGGAGATCATGTCACCTGACGAAGTGGTTCGTCTTTTGGAGCAGCCTTCCGGGGATACCCATAAGGAGATTCGTGATAAGGCTATGTTGGAGCTTCTCTATGCTACCGGGATCAGGGTTACGGAATTGATTACCCTTAAAGTTTCCGATGTAAATATATCCATGGGATTTATTTTATGCCGTGATCGCAATAAGGAGAGAGTGATTCCTTTCGGAACCGAGGCTAAAAATGCCATGACCAGATACTTGGACGGCACGAGAGATGACATGTTGGAGAACAAAAATTCCGATGTGCTTTTTGCGAATTGCTCGGGACAGCCGATGAGCCGACAAGGGTTTTGGAAATTAATCAAATATTATGCGAAGAAAGCGGATATTAAGGCGGATATTACGCCGCATACGCTCAGGCATTCTTTTGCGGCGCATTTGGTGGAGAACGGGGCAGACTTAAGAAGCGTGCAGGAGATGCTAGGGCATTCTGATATTTCCACGACACAGATTTATGCACACTTAAATCACAGCCATATACGTGAGGTATATGCGAAGGCACATCCGAGAGGATAAAAGCATATAATAAAGCTTATAAGGCATGGGACTGTTTCGGTTGAAACACCCCGTGCTTTTTGATGCGCAGACCCGTGCAATGGAAGTATGCCACTAAAGTGGCGCACGGGTCGCGCGGCGAGCAGGGAGAAAAACTTCCCTGCTCGATTATAATGGGAATGTGTTACGGTGCAGCATGACGCAGATCAAGTCCGGGAGGGCATACCATGTATAAGATTTTGATCGTTGAGGACGATAATACAATTTCGGAACAGATCGGAAAATATCTGAACAGATGGGGATATGAGACTGCCTGCGCGGAAGATTTTGAGAATATTCTGCAGCAGTTTATTTCTTTTGATCCGCAGCTTGTCCTTTTGGATATCGGACTGCCTTTTTATAATGGGTATTACTGGTGCAGTGAGATTCGTAAAATTTCACAGGTGCCGGTGGTATTCATCTCTTCGGCATCCGATAATATGAATATTGTCATGGCGATGAACATGGGTGGGGACGACTTTATCATGAAGCCTTTTGATCTGGAAGTGCTGCTTGCCAAGGTGCAGGCGATTCTGCGCAGAACGTATTCTTTTCAGAAGCAGTCCTCTGTGATGGAATACGGGAATGTGATTTTAAATCTGACGGATATGAGCCTTCTCTATCAGGGTACAAGAGTTGAATTGTCGAAGAATGAGTTTCGGATTTTACAGATTCTCTACGAGCATGCGGGCAATACGGTAAGCCGTGAGACCATTATGAAAAGGCTGTGGGATAATGAATGTTTCGTGGATGATAATACGCTCACCGTGAATATGAACCGCCTTCGAAAGAAGCTGGAAGAAACGGGAATCCATGATTTCATCCTGACGAAGAAGGGTGTAGGATATCAGTTGGCGGCGAAGGATTCGTCAGATTGAGTCAGTATATTTTTTACGATTGCAAACCGGGAAGTGTAAAACGAATTATGAGTAAAAAAGAAATGAACAGACAGATACGGCGGTCATACTTGCGTGACCGCTATATGATCCTGTGCCTCTATGTGTTGATTATAGCGGTGTTCTTCGGAGTAGCCGCTCTTTATGACTATGTGCAGGTATTGAGGAATATGCTTTATGCAGTGGAACTCACACTCTTTTTCGGTGTGTTGGCTGCATTGATCGACTATCGGAATTATCGTGCAAGGTGTTATTCGTTGTTTCTCGCAGTGCAGAAGGAAGAAGAGCGGACACGCGATCTGCCGGAGGCACAGAACCTTCCGGAAGTGCTATACAGGCAGCTTCTTATGGAGGAAGAGCAGGAGAAGCGGAAGCTTCTTACCAGATATGATGAGAAGCAGAAAGATATGGCGGACTATTATACGATGTGGACACACCAGATCAAGACGCCGATTGCAGCCATGCGGCTGTTGCTGCAAGGCAGTGAAGAGATGGGGAGCGGGCAGGCAGAGTCGGATCGCCAGAGGGAGACAGAAGAATTGTTTAAGATCGAGCAGTATGCGCAGATGGCGCTCTACTTTGCGAGGCTGGATAGTGCGTCTTCGGATTTCCTTTTTAGGGAATACGATGTGCAGGAGATTGTGAAACAGGCAGTGCGTAAGTACTCCGTATTATTTCTGCGCAGCGGCCTTACTTTTCGGATGGAGGAATTCGAGTTAAGAGCGGTGACGGATGAAAAGTGGCTGTGTTTTGTGGTGGAGCAGGTTTTTTCTAATGCGCTGAAATATACCCAGCAGGGCGGCATTGCGATTTACGGGGCGGATGCACAAGGGAATCCGGAAGAAGGGAAGGTATCCTATCTAGTTATTGAAGATACGGGAATCGGGATCAGAGAGAGTGATCTACCGAGAATCTTTGAGAGAGGTTTTACCGGATATAACGGACGGCTGGATAAGAAGGCGACCGGACTCGGACTGTACTTGTGCAATCAGATCATAGACAGGATGTCCCATACGTTAAGAGTGAAATCCGAACCGGGGGTTGGGACGAAGGTTATTCTGGGGTTTGTGCAGGAGGAGTAAATACTCTGTTTTTGAGTTCGCACAGCTCATAACCTCGCGTAGCTCGATTTTTTATGTGACAAAAGTGTAAGATTACAGAGAAGAAATGTAAGCCGGATGTATGGCAGCACATTTCTTCTTTTCATATAATTGTCTTGTACAAAAGGAGTATGGCTGTAAAAATATTAAAGATGGGCATTTTACTTTTGAATACAAACAGACATTGGTAGAGAGGGGTTGACATAACATGTCACTATTAGAAGTTAAAAACGTAAAGAAAGTATATACCACAAGATTCGGAGCCGCCAAGGTACAGGCGCTCAGCGATGTAAACTTCTCCGTGGAGGAAGGGGAGTATGTGGCGGTCATGGGGGAATCCGGTTCCGGTAAGACGACGCTTTTAAATATTCTGGCTTCTTTAGATAAGGCTACAAGCGGTCAGGTGCTTTTGAACGGAAAGGATTTAACGCAGATCAAACAAAGAGAAATATGCGCCTTCAGAAGAGAACATCTGGGGTTTGTGTTTCAGGATTTTAACCTGTTAGATACCTTGTCATTAAAAGACAATATTTATCTGCCGCTTGTGCTGGCAGGAGCGGATTACAAAAAGATGGAGGAGAAACTGCGTCCGCTTGTGAAGAAACTTGATATTTCGGATATTTTGGAAAAATTCCCTTATGAGGTATCGGGCGGGCAGAAGCAGCGTGCAGCAGTATGTCGGGCGCTGATTACGGAGCCGGATATTATTCTCGCGGACGAGCCTACCGGTGCGTTGGATTCCAGAGCGGCGGGCAAACTGCTGAAGTTATTTGGAGAGGTGAACAGGGAAGGACAGACTATTTTGATGGTGACGCACAGTGTTCAGGCGGCGAGTCATGCGGGGCGAGTGCTTTTTATTAAGGATGGCTGCGTGTTTCATCAGATCTATAGAGGAAATCAGACGAATGACAGCATGTATAAAATGATATCCGATACACTGACCGTGTTACAGACACAGAGACCGGATGAGGATTTGGAAAATCTGACGGAGGGAAAAGAGGTGCAGTCAGCATGAAAGAGACACATAAGACAACAAATACATTGCGGATAAAATTGCTGCCTCAGTTGGCATGGAAGGGCATCACGGCCAACGGAAATGTGTATTATCCATATCTTGCAGCGGGAATTTTTGCAGTATTTACCTATTTTGTATTTGCCTCGATCCTTCAGAATGATATACGAGACTTGTTCCCGAAAAGAGAGTATGCGTGGATTATGCTGTATTTGGGAAAATGGCTGCTTTCTGTTATCCTGCTTTTCTTTCTGATTTATGCCAATGGATTCTTGGTAAAAAGGCGTAAGAAAGAGTTTGGGCTGTATCATATCTTAGGATTAGAGAAAAAACATATCGGTGCAATGATGTTTGTGGAAGCTTTTCTGCTCTATACTGCTGCACTATGTGGCGGCATCATATTTGGGCTGGTGCTCTCCAAGCTATTGTTTTTGCTGCTGCTTCGGATATGCGGAATGCCGACGGATATACGCTTTGTTTTTGAGCCGGAGGCTTTTAAGGAGACAATAGTCTATTTCGGTTACGTGTACCTGATCAATTATGCGGGTAGTCTGCGTCAGGTCGGCAAGGCGAGGCCGGTAGAGCTTATGAGTGGCAGCAGGAAAGGCGAGAAAGAACCGAAGTTTCTGTGGCTCTATGCATTTCTTGGAATGGCAGCCATGGGTGTTGGTTATTTCTGCTCGATTACGTCAAAGGTTAATGAAATGATTTTTACAAACTTTTTTATGGCAGTCTTCCTCGTAGTTATAGGAACTTATCTTCTGTTTACTTCGGGAAGTATCGCATTCTTGAAATGGATGAAGACGAGGAAGAAGACTTACTATCAACCGGAGAACTTTATCACCGTTTCGGGAATGCTTTACCGCATGAAAAAGAGTGCCGCAAGCCTTTCCAATATCTGCATTTTTTCTACCATGGCGCTTATTACCCTCATATGCACGTTATCCCTATGGATCGGCATGGACGGGTGTCTGCATTTTACATGTCCGTACGATATGACAATGTCTTACTGTGAGGAAAAAGTGTCACAGTCAGATGTTATGCAAGAAATCAATAGCTTGGAAGAAAAGTATGGTCTTACTGCTCAGAGAGTGGACGTGTATGACAAGGTGGAACTTTCTGTGAAAAAGACAGAGAACAGATTTGAAATACAGGACGGCAAAAATTATGCGGAGTGGTACGCCGTGGATATTCTTACTCAGGATGATTATAACAGCGTACAGAACAGTTCGGTCAGTCTTGCGGAGGATGAGGCGCTTATTTACAGCAGCGGCAGAGATTTTGCTTATGATACTATTGATTTCTTCGGCAGAGAGCTTCGAGTACAAGAAGAGATCGACGAATTTTTCCCTCATCCCAAGGCGGAAGGAAATATATTTGAGGCGCGTTATATGATAGTCGTCAGAGATGAACAAGTGCGGGATACATGTGTCAGAGCATGGTGTGAGACGGTCGGTGTGGAGGACGTAGACGAATTCCTGCAAAGTGATGAAACCCGGCGTGTTTTGCTCCTTTTGGATGGCATGGATGAAGAAAAATCCGCATTTTTAGAGGAATTCAGTGTATGGGGACAAGGGCAACCGGGATTTACAAGTCTCCAAAACGGCGTGGACCGGAGAGAAAATGATCATATCATGTATGGTTCACTTCTGTTCATCGGTGTCCTGTTTGGGCTGATATTTTTCATGTGTCTGATTCTGATTATGTACTATAAACAGATTGCGGAAGGATATGAGGACAGAGATAATTTCGGCATTATGCAGAAGGTGGGAATGAGCGATCAGGAAATTCACCAAACGGTACACAGACAGATCCTTATGGTATTCGGACTGCCGCTTGTCGGAGCGCTTCTACACACTATGGCAGGGATGTTTATGGTAAAAGGGTTATTAGGGGTATTATCATTCTTTGACATGAAAGTGTTTGTTGGCAGCATAGCAGGGGTATCGGTGTTGTTTGCGGCAGTGTACGGGGCAAGTTATCTTACTACGGCGAAGACATATTATCGGATTGTGAGGCAGGGGTGAATCCGAGGGAAATGCAAAGATGAGATAGGCTGCTTTTGGTAACAATGGAGTGCTTTGATTAAGTGGTTAACAGGTGTTTTATCGAATAGAAATTAAATAAAAAAGAAAAAATAAAAGTGTAATATGCAGTTGACACGGCATGTTAATTGCCATATTATAATTATAGAGAGGTCTCCATTAACCTTATGGTCTTGAGCCATAGAAGAGATGAGCATTAAAGAAGGTCTCCATTAACCTTCGGTAATCAATCCGTAAAGAGATGAACATTAACGAGTGGGAAGCTTCGCCTTCCCACATTTTTTCTATTTAAAACACAAGGGAATTGTATTATGTTTACGCTGGAAGGAAAGTTGACATTTATCAATATTGATCAGAATTATCTCGAAAAACTGCATAGTGCATGCTCTGAGGTGTATTACAAGGTTAATGGATATGAAAACAAGCCGTATATAGGAATTTTGATAAACAAGAATGATAAAAAATATGTTATTCCGTTATCATCGGCCAAAGAGAAGCACAAGACATGGAAAAATGTTGATAAGGAGTGCTTTTTGGTTTATGAAACAACAAAAAAATCCTGTATGGGAAAAGATGATATTTGGGTGACAATAGATCAGGATAATGTAAAGCATATTCTTGCGGTTATGGATATCAAGAAAATGATTCCGGTGGTTGATGGTGTTTACAGCAGAGTAAATATCAATCCGGATAAAGGCGATACAGAAGAGGTTAAGAAATATAAGGATCTGTTGAATAAGGAATACTCTTTTTGTCTGAAGATAATCAATGAGGTTATCGGGCGGGCAAACAGGCTATACGACAAACAGATGGAAACCGGAAAAGTAGTTAAGTTTTGTTGCGATTTCAAAGCTTTAGAGGTGGTAGCAGATACATAGAAATTTGTGATTTTCCACATAATTACATAAGCGGCGGAGAGTACTCCCCGCCGCAAAATCACAATTATTCGGTTTTACATCAATTCCCTTACTCATATTCCGCGATATCATAGATCAGCCGCTCGGACGCCTCCCATCCCAGACAAGGGTCGGTAATGGATTTACCATAGATACCTTCCCCGATCTTCTGGCAGCCTTCCTCGATATAACTTTCCACCATAACGCCTTTGACCATACGGTGGATATCGCTGTTTAACTTCCTGCTGTGCATGACTTCCTTAACGATACGAATCTGCTGCTCGTACTGTTTGTTAGAGTTATTGTGATTGGCATCGATGATACATGCCGGATTCACAAGATCAAACTCTTGGTATAAAGAGTAGAGCATGGCGAGATCCTCATAGTGATAGTTGGGCAGGCTTCTGCCGTGTTTGTTGACGGAACCGCGCAGTACAGCGTGTGCCAGCGGATTACCGCCTGTTTTTACCTCGTGACCTCTGTAGATAAAATCATGAGGGTGCTGCGCTGCATAGATAGAGTTCAGCATGACCGAGAGAGTACCGCTGGTGGGATTTTTCATACCTGCGGGAACATCAAAACCGCTGACCGTCATACGGTGCTGCTGGTCTTCCACGGAACGTGCGCCGATAGCCACATAGGAGAGGATGTCCTCCACATAACCCCAGTTGTCAGGGTAGAGCATCTCGTCGGCGGCAGTCAGTCCGGATTCTTCGATGGCACGGATATGCATTTTGCGCATGGCAATCAGTCCGCTTGTAAAGTCGGGTTTCTTCTCGGGATCGGGCTGACTGACGATTCCCTTATAGCCTTCCCCGGTGGTGCGGGGTTTGTTGGTATAGATTCTCGGAATGAGAATTAATTTATCCTTGACTTGTTCGTTGACACGTGCAAGTCGGTTTACATAATCACATACGGCCTCCTCATTGTCTGCCGAGCAGGGACCGATGATGACAAGAAATTTTTTGCTTTTACCAGTGATAACGTCACTGATTTCGGCATCGCGCGCTGCTTTCAGCCTGACAAGATGTTCAGGCATCGGAAACTCTTTGCGGATATCATCCGGTGTTGGTAATTTTGCTACATAATGAAAAGACATTGTTCTATACTCCTTAATTGTTCTTTAGTAACCATTCAAAGATTTCTCTGGCAAAAACACATACATTATAGTATATTAAGCTAAGAATCGCAAGTAAAATGCGAAGGAATGATTTGGGTCAGCAGCCATGACCCTGAGCTTTCTTCGATATTCGCAATGCGGATACCGTACATAGGAATGTCTGCAGCATCTGACTTGCCAGCATACCCCACAGGTATCCCTTGATCCCGTACACCGGAATGGCAAAGAAGACGAACAGCAGGCGCAGTAAGAGGCTTACCACACTGAACAGGAATGTCTGTGCAGTCTTGCCGAGTCCGTTTAAGATGCTGCCCAGTGTACTTGCAATATACATAAAAGGACAGATAAAGCTGAGCGTCAGGATAAAACTGCCGGCCAGTTCCGAATGGAACAGCAGGCGGCCGGCGCTTCGGCCCAGAAGAAGAAACATAGCGGTACATCCGCAGCCGAGCAGCAGACAGTATCGTATGGAGGTCATGATGGCACGTCTGACGGCATTCTGATTGCCGCTTGCGTCCGCTTCGGAGACGATGGGCAGCAGCAGTACGGAGATCGAGTTAGTGATGGCGGAGGGAAATAGAATGAGCGGAAGACTCATTCCCGTCAAAACACCATAGACTCCCAGAGCGTCCGCATTATTCAGCCCATAGGCCATGAGCCGGTTCGGTATATAGATCGCTTCAATGCTTTGCAACAGGTTGATGACCAGCCGGTTGGCGGACAACGGCACGGCGAGCCGTAACAGATGTCCCATGATATGGCGGTAGGCAGCGGGCACGTTGTCGGAAGCAGAGAACTGTGATTTGCGGCGCCGTGTGTCGCGAACAGGCAACAGGCTATACGCCCTGTGGCTATCCTGATCATTGACGGCAGGGAAAACCTGATGTGCGCGGGACATAATCGCGATGACGGAGACGATCATGGATGCGCTCTCGCCGATCACCAGACCGACTACGGCGAAACTGATCGTCGGTTCCATGTTATGCTGTCTGCAGATATGGTAGATCAGATAAACAGAGCCTACGCGGCAGATTTGTTCGGCCAATTGCGATATGGCCGGAATCGCGGTTTTGCGGATTCCATAGAAATATCCGTTGATACAGGAATGCACGGTTGCCATGGGAATGGAAAGGGCAATAATGCGAAGGAGAGGCGCAGTCCGCGCTTCCAATAAGAGGGTGACGGCGATCATATCCGCGAACAGATAGATATACAGGGCACAGGCGATGGAAATCGCCATTGCCATAAGGAAGCCCGCCCATAGCGTTCGGAAAGATGTCCGATAGTCCCGCGTGCTTGTTTCACTGGCCACGTATTTCGAGATGGCAGTCTGTATGCCGGAGACGGTGAGCGCAAAGGAGAGGGCAAGTACAGGGGCAATCAGCTGATAGATTCCCATGCCCTCAGCACCGAACACATTTGATAGGAAAATACGATAGAAAAAGCCGATAAACCGACTGAGGAGTCCTGTCAGAGTGAGGATGACGGTTCCGGTTACTAACGGATGATTTAACTTTTGCAGCTTCATAGAACACCATCTTTATATGGGATATGGTTTAAATGTATGCGCAAGCGTCAGATGGAAGAACCGGACGGATCATTTTTCCCAAATGATAGAAAAAAAGAAACGAAAAAGAGTCATTGTATTATTAATAGAAGGAATCTGTTATGGAGAAGAAAAAAGTCGTAGTAGGCATGTCTGGCGGAGTGGATTCTTCCGTGGCTGCTTACCTGTTAAAAGAGCAAGGGTATGATGTGACCGGGGCGACCATGCAGATCTGGCAGGACGAGGATCGGGATGTGCAGGAAGAAAACGGCGGCTGCTGTGGGCTCAGTGCCGTAGACGACGCGAGAAGAGTGGCACAGTTATTGGATATTCCATATTATGTGATGAATTTCAAGGAAGAATTCAAATGCCGTGTCATGGATTATTTCGTGGAGGAATATCTGGCGGGAAGAACCCCCAATCCCTGTATTGCATGCAACCGATATGTGAAGTGGGAAGCTATGCTTAAGAGGAGTCTGGAGATCGGCGCGGATTATATCGCCACAGGACACTATGCGAGAATTGCCCGGCTGTCAAACGGCAGATACGCCATTAGGAATTCTGTGACGGCAAAGAAGGATCAGACTTATGCTTTATATAATCTGACGCAGGAACAGCTTGCGCACACGCTTATGCCGGTTGGGGAGTATACGAAGGAGGAGATCAGAGAGATCGCCGGGAAGGCAGGACTTCCCGTAGCACATAAGCCGGACAGTCAGGAGATATGCTTTATACCGGATCATGATTATGCGGCATACATTGAAAAGGCGGCGGGAGAGCGTGTTCCGAAAGAGGGAAATTTTGTAACCGAGGACGGAGAAGTTCTGGGACGGCACCGCGGTATTACGCATTACACGGTGGGGCAGCGGAAAGGGCTGAATCTTGCCATGGGGCACCCTGTGTTTGTGACACAGATCAGACCTGAGACCGACGAGGTAGTGATCGGTGAGGCCGGGGATGTGTTCGGGGACGTGTTGTTCTGTGATCATATTAACTATATGGGAATGGAAGATTTATCACAGCCCAGAGAGGTGTTGGCGAAGATACGTTATGCCCACGCGGGAGAACAGTGTGTGATAGAGCGCGTGGCGGAGGATATGATCAAATGTACTTTCCGCAAACCGGTGCGCGCCATTACGCCGGGACAGGCAGTGGTCTTCTATGAGGACGGATATGTGCTGGGCGGCGGAAGCATAAAGGGCGTAAATTGAGCATTCCATAAGAAAATCTTAAGAAATTCTACCGATTTCCTTCACGACATTTTCATAGCCTCTGTGATAGGATGGGTACTTGTAGGCATATGTATATAGGGTGGATGCGGCTTACAATGTAAAAACAGCAGTTCGAGGCAGAGAAAGATTCCCTGCTCGGAAGCGGAGGAGAGATTATTATGGTAGAATCTAAGTTGAGTAAGGTAAAAGTGAATAATGAGATAGCGCTGTGTGAAGTATATGATAATGCAACGAAAGAAAGGATCAAGAAAGTTTTCTTCCGGGAAGGAATCTCGTTCTTTATCAAATTCAAGAAGAAATTCGGAGTGGCGGGATTCGCGGCAATGAAGCTTGCGGATTCGGAGATACAGGACAGACATGAGACCATGTCGGAGTGCAAGGAAGGCATATATGTGATCTGCGTGAACCAAAGTCAGGAACAGCTTGCGAAGAACTGTATTAAACGGGTGGTGCCGGACTATCGTGACAGAATCGTCTTTTATGATGAACCGAATCAGAAAGGAGAAGAACAGTCCCCTTCCTGGCATCTATACCTGTCGGGTATACTATAGTATTCTATATAAGTATTTGTTACATAGTTGATGATGCGATATAGTATAAAAAATTGAGCTTCGCTCAATTGCGAGCTGCGCTCAAAAAGCATATTATGAGGGAGGAAGGCGAATGATTTACAAAGAGTTTCAGGATTTAAAGTTATCTGCGCTCGGTATGGGTGCTATGAGACTACCGATAGGAGCAAATGATGCGGATATTGATGAAGCTGTGACAGAAGAGATGGTTGCTTATGCCATGAAAAATGGTATAAACTATTATGATACGGCGTGGGGATATCATGACGGGCATTCCGAGACGGTCATGGGAAGTGTGCTTGGTAAGTATCCTCGTGACAGCTTTTATCTGGCGACTAAGTTTCCGGGCTACGACCTTTCCAATATGGATAAGGTAGAAGAAATTTTTGAAAAGCAGCTTGTAAAATGCGGTGTAGAATACTTTGATTTCTATTTGTTCCACAACGTATGCGAGATGAATATCGATGCATATCTTGATCCGAAATATGGTATCTATAACTATCTGGTAAAGCAGAAGGAGAACGGCAGGATCAGGCATCTCGGATTCTCTGCTCATGGCAGTTATGATGTTATGAAGAGGTTTCTGGATGCATACGGCGAAAAGATGGAGTTTTGTCAGATTCAGTTGAACTGGATGGATTGGTCCTTCCAGAATGCTAAGGCAAAAGTAGAATTATTAAAGGAATATCATATCCCCGTGTGGGTCATGGAGCCTCTGCGCGGCGGCAAGCTGGCGTCCATTCCGGAAGAATATGCAAAGAAGCTGACCGGGCTTTGGCCTGACGAGGAGATCCCCGCGTGGGCCTTCCGATTCCTGCAGAGTATAGACAGTGTGACGATGATTCTTTCCGGTATGTCCAACATGGAGCAGCTTCAGAAAAATATTAAAACATTTGAGACGGAGAAGAAGCTGAATCAGGAGGAGATGGCGGCGTTACTTGGCATTGCGGACGATATGCTGAATCAGAAGAAATTGCCGTGTACAGCGTGCCGGTACTGTACAAGCCACTGCCCGAAGGGATTAAACATACCGTCTTTGATTGAATTGTACAATGAACATAATGTCTCGGGAGGCGGATTCATTGCACCCATGGCGCTTATGGCGGTTCCGAAGGACAAACAGCCCTCAGCCTGTGTAGGATGCCAGAGCTGTGAAGCGGTGTGCCCACAGCAGATTAAGATTTCTGAGGCGATGGCGGATTTCAGTTCTAAATTGCAACAGGCTTAAAAAATGAACCGGTAGAGTTTATCTACCGGTTCGCTTTTTTCATCTGTTTTTTGTTTTCATACATGCGGTTATCAGCAAGCTGATACGCTTTTTCGATATTGGAATCCATGGCGGAACAGGAGGCATATCCGCATGCGATGGACATATTTAAATCGGGGATTTCCACATTCTTTTTGTGGATATCTTCTCGAAAATGTTCCATAAGAGAAGTGATTTTGGCGGTGTCTGTTGTCTCGGCGATGGCAATAAATTCATCGCCGCCCATTCGTGCAACGATTCCGTGAGATTCAAAGGCAGATGCGATAACCTCTGCAGCGCTTCTGATCAGAATATCGCCTTTGGCATGCCCGTATGTATCATTGACGAATTTCAGATTGTTCAAATCAAAACAGAAGACAGTATAATTTAATTCTTCGGCGGCTTTGATTTTATTCATATATTCCATGCAATACCGACGGTTGTGAATCTGAGTCAGTTCATCAGTGTAGGCGCTTTTGATCAGAAAGTTACGTTCGGTTTCTTGCATCATTTTGCGTGTCAGATTGATATAGAAAGAGACAAACAGAATGAAAATAAAAATTACCATACCAAGAGACGATACGCCCTTGAGCGTAGCGACAGTTTCTCCTTGATACCGGCTGGTATAGTAT
>CAMWMS010000044.1 GCA_947175435.1 uncultured Lachnospiraceae bacterium
GTGTCGTCTTCGGATGTTCAATCAAGCTGATGACTTTCTCGGCTGCTCTCCTGCCGAGCTGAGTCGTGTCCTGTTTCAGTGTTGTCAGCTTCGGTTCAATATGTCTTGCAATTTTGATTCCGTCAAATCCTACGACTGAGATATCATCCGGAACGGACAGTCCTTGTTCATTAATCACATTGATGCCGCCGTAACAGGCAAAATCATCAGGATAAAATATGCAAGTGGGTCTTTCCTTCAACTCCAGAAGTTCTGCTGTCGCCTTGCCGGATGCCTTCGTATCTCTGTACGCCGCGGCCTTTATGTATTCGTCCGGAATCTTTAACCCCAGTTCCACTGCTGTCTTATAAAAGGAAGACAACCTTCTCTGGGTAACCGCCACCGACGAATCAACGCCATGAATATAAGCAATTCTTCGGTGTCCTTTGTTATATACATATTGTACGAGTTCGCGCATTCCCTTGACATTATCCGATACCACTGAGCATACATTATCAAATACGTGGTCGATCGTGACGGTGGGAATACTGCTGTTTACCAGTTCCAGCACTTCAGGATCATGAAAATTAACGCATACGATAATCACTCCGTCGAAGCCCCTATATCTGCAGTGTTCCAGATAAGACATTCTTTTCGGATTCGTTCTGCACCCGTTGATGAAGGTGATGTCGTATCCTTTCTCTTCTGCCGCACCCTTGAGGCTGTCAAGCACATAGGCAAAATAGTCATGTGTCAAACCGCTGTGGTCATCCTCCTCAAAGAGAACTCCCAGATTGTACGTGCGGTTCGTCTTCAGCGCTTTCGCCGCCGAGTTGGGAAAATACCCCATCTGTTTGGCTACCTGCCTGACGCGGTTCTTAGTCTCCGCGCCGATGTCAGCGTGATCGTTCAGTGCCTTGCTTACAGTTGCCACGGAAACTCCACACGCGACCGAAATATCTTTCATCGATACCATAACTGCAAGCTCCTGTCTTCTCTTACATCTACGGCTCCTTCACGGTTTTTATCTTAATACCCTGTATCTACTGCCCAACTCTTATGACCTAGACTTTGATTTCGATAATTCCATGAAACAAGCCTTTTATACCTTAATCGTTTTCGTAATTACAGTCTATATCACTTTTGACAGTTTTGCAAGAGAAACTTTGATTTTTTTGTTCAACTTTTATATTTTTGTACAATTTATACAGTTTCGAAACTCGTTTTTTAACACCTTCTTACAAATTTATTCACAATCTGTTTACAATTATACCGAAAACCCATTAAACGTTTTCGTTAATTTTCGCCAACTACACTGTGTACTTCCTTTTTCTTCCTTCCGATGGTACGATTATGATTGCAATTCCTTTCTGTATTATGTATAATTGCATCATCATTATATATTGTATATTTTCCGTACACTTTATATTTATATATCTCGACGGTGCACGGGCACAATATACAACTTCACATTTATCTTAATCGTTTTCTATATTTCGCTTCACCCGTTTCATATATCAACAAAGAATCAACAGAAAAGGAGAAAATCACTATGAAATTTGGCTATTTCGATGACACCAACCGTGAGTACGTCATCACCACCCCTAAGACCCCTTTACCGTGGATCAACTATTTAGGATGTAATGAGTTCTTCAGTCTGATTTCCAACACCTGCGGCGGCTATACTTTCTATAAAGATGCCAAGCTACTGCGCATGACCCGTTACCGCTACAATGATGTGCCGAATGACATTAACGGTAAATATTTCTATATTAAAGACGGCAATACCGTATGGAATCCAGGCTGGAAACCTACCCAGACAGAGCTTGACAGTTATGAGTGCCGCCACGGCATCGGCTACAGCCGTTTTACCGGTAAGAAGAATGATCTGGAAGCCTCCGTGCTCACCTTTGTTCCCATGGACGACAACTGCGAGATCAGCCAGGTAAAGCTGACCAATACAGGCAGCACTTCCAAGTCAGTATCCCTTTTCTCCTATGTGGAGTGGTGTCTCTGGAACGCGGATGATGATTCCCGAAACTTCCAGCGTAACTTAAGTACCGGCGAGGTAGAGGTGATTGGCTCCACCATTTATCATAAGACAGAATACAGAGAGCGCAGGAATCATTATGCGGTATATTCCGTCAACACACCTGTAGACGGATTCGATACAAGCCGTGATGCTTTCCTCGGTGCATACCGCGGCGCTGCCAATCCGGAAGTTGTGGAGAACGGCCAAGCTACGAATTCGATTGCACGAGGCTGGTCTCCTATCGCGTCACACCAGATCAATGTGACTCTCGCTCCCGGCGAAACCAAATCCTATGTCTTCGTCTTAGGATATATAGAGAATCCGGAAGATGATAAGTGGGAGTCCCACAATGTCATTAATAAGAAGCCTGCCAATGCAATGCTGGCAAAATACCAAACCGATGCCGACGTGGACAAGGCTTTTGCCGCTCTGAATGCATACTGGGGCGATCTTTTATCCAAATACAGCGTGAAATCTTCCAATGACAAAGTTGACCGTATGGTCAATATCTGGAATCAGTATCAATGTATGGTAACCTTCAACATGTCCCGTTCCGCTTCCTATTATGAATCCGGTATCGGACGCGGCATGGGCTTTAGAGATTCCTGTCAGGATCTCTTAGGTTTCGTACACCTGATCCCCGACCGTGCAAGACAGAGAATCATCGATATCGCTTCCACACAGTTCGAGGACGGCAGTGCATATCACCAGTATCAGCCTTTGACGAAGAAAGGTAACTCCGACATCGGCAGCGGCTTCAATGACGATCCCTTATGGCTGATTGCCGGCACATCCGCCTATGTCCGTGAGAGCGGCGATACGTCCATCCTTACTGAGATGGTTCCATTTGACAACGACATGAACGCGGCAAAACCGCTGATGAATCACCTGAAGCGCTCCTTTGATTACATTGTAAATCACAAGGGTCCTCATAACTTACCGCTGATCGGGCGTGCAGACTGGAACGACTGTCTGAACTTAAACTGCTTCTCCGAGCATCCCGGCGAGTCCTTCCAGACTTTCGGGCCTTCCGAGGGACCTGTTGCAGAATCCGTATTTATTGCCGGCATGTTTGTAAAATACGGCGAAGAATATGCGCAGTTATGTGAGCTGATGGGCGACCAGGCGGAAGCTGATTATGCCCGCGCTGAAGTAAAGAAAATGTACGATGCCGTGTTAAAAGACGGCTGGGACGGCGACTGGTTCGTACGCGCATACGATGCTTACGGCAAGAAGATCGGTTCCAAAGAATGTGACGAGGGACAGATCTACATTGAGTCAAACGGTTTCTGTCCGCTTGCCGGCATCGGCGTCGAAGAAGGCCTTGCCGAGAAAGCGCTTGATTCCGTAAAGGAAAAACTAGATACCGAATACGGCGTTATGATCTTACAACCCGCATACACCAGATATCATCTGGAGCTGGGAGAGATTTCTTCCTATCCGCCGGGATACAAAGAGAATGCCGGTATCTTCTGCCACAATAATCCTTGGGTTTCCATCGCGGAGACAGTGATCGGACGTGGCGACAGAGCTTTTGAGATCTACCGCAAGACCTGTCCTGCTTATGTGGAGGAGTTCAGCGAAATCCACAAGACAGAACCTTATGTATATTCCCAGATGGTAGCCGGCGCAGACGCTCAGATTCCGGGCGAAGCGAAGAACAGCTGGCTCACCGGTACGGCTGCATGGACTTTCGTCAATGTATCCCAGCACATTCTGGGCGTATATCCCACACACAAAGGACTCAGCATCAATCCCTGCGTACCGAAGGGCTTCGGTGATTTCGAGCTGACCAGAAAATTCCGCGAAGGCACATACAATATTAAGGTCGTAAATCCCGACAACGTAGAGAAGGGTGTGAAGTCCATCACGGTGGACGGACAGACTTTGGAAGGCTGTGTTGTTCCTTATGAAAAAGGAAAGACGAATTATGATGTTGTTGTGACTATGGGTTAAAAAAGGAACGCCTTTACAGATAGAAATTTCTCCGTCGGCTCGCTTTCGCTCCTTGAGAATTTTCTATCTGTAAAGGCTGGTTATTGACCAGAATATCAAATCCGCATACATGATATTGTATGCGGATTTTTTGTTGGCACTAGTTTTGCAAAAGGGCTTGTTTTTGTGTTTGAGATGTGACAAAATATGATTTGCAAACTCTAACCACAGGTTATAGTTTGCAAATCATTTTTATATAGCAGGAGCACTACAACAATGAGTCAATACATGTCCATCGGAAAAGTTTCAAAACAGAAAAATGTCAGCATCAAATCCCTTCGATACTATGATCAGATCGGCATCCTAAAACCGGCATTTGTCAACACGGAGACTAACTACCGATATTATACGCAGGATCAGCTCTATCTGCTGGATGCCATCACAGTCTGTATCAAGCTGGGAATTCCGTTAAAAGATCTGAATCATTACGTGGACCACAACTCCATTAATCTGCAGAAACTCCTGTATGACGGCAAGATTCTCGCCGAACAGAAGATTATGGACATACATAACTGTCTGGGCACCCTGCAGGCGACACTCCAGAACATGGGCAGCTCCGTCACCGGTATGGCTAAGATTCCCGAAAGTAAAAGCGGCATCATGCTGCCGGACGGATTCTACCACAGCAGTGTGGAACAACGCACGCTGCTCACGGTTCCCCTCGACGAGATGGATACCCCCAAGTACTACGGCCAGCATATTCTGCGGCTGTTTGTCACCGCACAACAGCAGGGGCTCACAGCTTCCTATCCGTCCGGTGTCCTACATGAATATACGGACGGCAGCTATCGCCGCCACATGTTCCTGACACTCTCCGGCGTCACAGAAGAGCAGAACGGAATCCGCACATTGTCCGCCGGCGGCTATGCCTGCCGCAGAATCTCTACTCATATGTCAGACTTTGATTCTGTAAGAGCGGAAATGAAGGAAGTGCTAAAAGGCGATGATTTCTGTATCATAGAGACCGATACCTTGTCCGAGGAGAATAAGAAAGACGGATATCCCTTTGAACTGGAATATTACATATCGCGGGGTTAATCCCGCTTCAACTGATGCAATATCTCTTCAAAGCATACGCCGTCGGGTTTCGGAACTGCCTGTTCCTCCGTGCGCAGTATGCATTTCTTGACAAATCCCGATGCCTTGCGGACGGACTTTTGGAAAGGCACGCCGTTCACACCGTCCGCCGCGATAACGGAAGAGAATACATCCCCTGTGCCGGAACGCTCCGTGCCCACCTTATGGGTACGAATGATCTGCGGTTCCGCTCCCCGCTCATATACATAATTGGCAATAAATCCGCCCTGCGGGATTCCCGTAATCACCACTCTGTCCGGCCCCATAGCCGCGATCTGCTCCGCCATGGTGCCTAACTCTTTCTTACGCCACACACCATCCCGATACGGCATATCCGCCAATCTGCATGCCTCTGTCAGATTCGGCGTCGTAATATGTGCCTGTCCGATCAATTCCCGCATTTGAATGCATAACTTTTCTGTATAGGTAGAGTATAGCCTTCCGTGATCGCCCATTACAGGGTCCACGATCACTATGGTACCCTCCTTCGAGAAATCACGGATAAATCTCTTCACCACCGCGATCTGCTCCACGGAGCCTAAGAATCCGGTCGTGATCCCGTCAAATTGGAGTCCCAGTTTCCTCCAGTTCCCGATATATTCTTCCATCCGGTCTGTGTAATTGTCCATGTAATAATTGGGGTATCCCATATGATTCGACAGAATCGCCGTAGGGACCGGGCAACACTGCACGCCCATATATGATATGATCGGGAGTGCCACCGTAACGGCGCATCTCCCGAATCCTGATATATCGTTTATTACCGCTATTTTTTTCTGCACTTGATTCGTTCCCCTGTCATGTGTTTATTGCACTCTATTTTATCACAAACACTTTATAAGGGCAACGCGATACTTACTAAGCTTCCTCCTCATCCTCTTTTTTCTCCGCCTGTTGGACCGGCGTATTCTTCATATTGTCGATCTCCTGCAGCGCGTCACGTGACTGCCTTACTTCCGTAATCTTGCGCAGAATGGCATTGATATCCTCCGGAGAAAACATATCCAGACATTTCATAAGACTGTCCAAATCGTTTAAATCAATCTTGACATTACCCACGGAGGTAGACACCTGAATCCAGTCAGGATTAGAGCTGCCGCCTATGACAATCGTGTTGCCGTACATCGCATCCTTCGTCACCTGTACTCTGACACCCTTATGAATCACTTCCATCGTGACCGGTTCTCCCGCTGTCGGTTCGTCCATCCGCTCTAGGATGATTGCCACCGAATCCGTAGCGCCGCACGACTCTCCGGAAGCCTTAAGTTCCTCCGCCTGCTTTAACCGCGCTGCAAAGCAAGTATCTCCCGCACCGTCGCCTTCCAGCCCCATCTTCTGCCGTCTTGTCACCGCCTCAGTGTATTTCTTGATCTGCTGTGCAGTGTTTGCGTTACTTGCCATGGTTGGCGCATAAAATGTGTTGAATGGATTATTATTGATCATATTCTTCTCCCCTTTTCCCAGCTAAAATAATATATTCTGTCATGCTTTCATACTGTCTGCCGTTTCCAATGCAAACTGCTCAATCCTGTGCTGCGTATGTTCCTGCACCTTGTCCGTATCCACATGATAAGCTTCCAGTCTCCCGTCCTCATACTTCGCCTCCACATAGACCTGACGGCCTTCCATTTTTCCCTTCAGCGTATATCCCTCTGTCACCGCAATCTCTATGTTATCGCTCTCTTCATAGCTCATATGTCTTACCTCCGCAGTCTGCACAGCCTCCCGGTTCATCAGCTCGTTGACGCGGATTCTCGCCGCCTTTCCGGCCACACCGACATTCGCTCTGTCCTCGTTTCCGTTTGTCCTTAGCACTGTCACGGATTCCCTGACACTTTTTCCTGCCGCATCGGATTCAACAACCTCTTTTACGGGCCTTTCAAGTTCCGAAGATACATTTTCCTGCTCCTGACTCTTGAGGTTCTGCATCAGACTCTCTTGAAACCCTTTTGCCCGCTTCTGCTTCCCCTTATGCGAATAGCCCTGTATGCCTTCTTTGCCGTTTGTTCCAATCTCCTGTATGCTCATAAGCTCTACGGCCTCCCTTCCGTAAGAATCTTCTTCACTTCTTCCCTGCCGCGCCTCAGCCTTGTCTTGATGGTTCCTTCCTTCTCGTTCAAGACCCCCGCGATCTCCTGTATGGAATAATCCTCATAATAGAAAAGATAGATCGGATTCCGATAATGTACCGGTAATTGCAGCACCGCTTCCAGCGTCCTGTCGTCCTTAATCTGATAGGGCAGCCAGACACTCCTCGTCTCCGCAGTCAGCGACTCGTCAAGTGCCACCGTCTTGCGGTGCCAACTGCTCTTTAAGATATCCATACAGATATGAATAGTGGTCCGTATCAGCCACGCTTTCTCATGTTCCCTATTCAGGATCGGTTTCTCATCCTTCATGTAACGCAGGAATGCTTCCTGTACCACATCCTCAGCATCCGCCCGATTCTTCATATTGGAGAAAGCGATCCGATACAGCATTGTCTGATATTCCTCTACCAGATCGTCCCACCTTAGCTCTTTCTCAAACTTATGCTCCATCACGTCATAATTCCTTATTGATTCATAACTGTTCAGAACCCTGTTCTTCACAGTTACCTTAATTCCGTGTATTCTTCTGCCTCTTTTATTTCATTATGGACATCTTATCACATCTCTATCAGTAATACGAATAAAGGGCGGAAAAAGTTTCACTTTCTGAAAATTTTTCCGCCGCTATAGAATACCATACCACTATTTAATTGCTGACACTTCTTTTTAATAAAATGAATTATCCGAAGTCTCTCTTCTTAGTCACCGCCGCACACAACATAGCAGCCGCCGCAAACAACACAAACGCTGCCGCCAAGCTGCACCAGCCGATTAACGTCAGATGACCGCCGATATACTCCATAAAAGCAGCTGTCGCCTCCGGATCTTCCTGTGCTCCGCCGATCAGACCCATCGAGCCGAAGAAGAACACGAATCCCGGTATCATTCTGATCAGGCTCAGAACATTCGGACTCTGCTGCTCCCCGAACAGATAGAGAACCACATATTCCAAAGCCATAAGTACCATGCACACCGCAAAAGCAACCATGCAAAAAGATACAAGTATCTCCGCCTCTATCACGACGCCGCTTATCATTTCGCCAAGATATATTCCCACAACACCAACCAGCGCCGCAATACCCATAAAGGAAAGTCCGTATAAGAATCTGCCTGACACCCGATCCTGCGTCGTGGCCGGAAGCAGAAGCAGGAATCCCGTCTCCTGCCACTGACACGAGCCAAACGGTGTCGTGCTGAATATAAGCGCCATAAACAGCGCATAGCAGAAAATAACCAACGCCATCGGACTATCCGAGCTCTGCCGCAGCATAAACAGAAGGACCACCGGTATCACCAGCAGTATCCACAGAATCTGCTGCTTTGTCTTGATGAAATCTATCTTCATAAACTGTATTGCCCTCATTTCTTTATGCCCCTTTCTTCCCTTACTCCATATTTTTGATATAGTGCACCACGATCTCATCGATCGTCGGCTTCTCAAAATGAAATTCACTCGTCAGCAGGTCGGCTCTCTCGCTCGGAAGAATCGCCTCAAATCCGTATGCATTGTCGATAATCCCGATCAGCTCTTTCTGAAGCTGCGGTGATATCGCACGTCTCTCTCCCTTAACCAGCAGATAATTTTCCAACAGCTCATCTTTCGCATCATGGAGGACCTTCCTTCCGTCGTGGATAAAAAATATATAGTCCGCAATCTGCTCTAAGTCGCTTAAGATATGCGTGGAAAAAATAACGCTTCGCTCGCCGTCCGCAATATACTCCTGCAACAGCTTAAGCACATCCACCCGCACGACCGGATCAAGCCCGTTTGTCGCCTCATCCAACACCAGAAGCTTCGTGTCCCTTGCCAGCACCGACGCAAACATCAGCTTCACTTTCATGCCCCGTGAGAAATCCTTGACCTTCATCTTCTCCGACAGTTTCCACTCACGCAGCAGTTCATCAAATTTACTTACCGAAAAAGTCGGATATAAATTCTTCAGGATGCCTCTGATGTTGCGCACCGTAAAATTAGCGGGATAATAGAATTCATCGCCGATATAGCCGATACTCTCCTTATAGCGGACGGCATCGCTTACGCAGGTGATACCATCCACGCAGATCTCTCCTGCCGAACATTTACACAGGTTCGTAATCAGATTTAACGTGGTGCTCTTCCCCGCGCCGTTCTGTCCCACATAACCCATGATATAGCCTTTCGGCAGGACGAAATCTATATTTTCCAAACTGAAATTCTTGTAATGCTTCGATACGTTACGCACCTCTAACAGTTCCATATTCTTCCTCATTCCCTTCCGTATACTGCATGTGCCCGGTATATCTCTTCCCGCAACTGCAACAAATTGATTGGCTGTTACCGCCTATCTTGCATCTCATGCAGCAGATTCTGAAATATTTTCTCCAGTTCTTCCTCCGGCATCCCCATCACCCGTGCCGTCTCGATGGCAGTCGTCAGCCCATCCTCGATCCGCAGCAGATACTGTTCCTGTAACATACTGTTATCCTTGGATAGCACCACACTTCCCTTGCCCTGCATAGTGGCAATGAACCCCTCTGCCTCCAGATCACTGTAGGCTCTGGTCGTGGTGATTACGCTGACTCCGATCTCCTTCGCAAGCTGCCTGATGGACGGCAGTGTGCTTCCCTCCGGAATCTGCCCGTTTAATATCTGTTCCTTCAACTGCTCCCTGATCTGCGCATAAATGGGCAGTTCGGACTGATTAGATATAATGATCCTCATTGGTTAACCTCCTCGCAGCGCGCTGTCGTCACACCCCGCCACGGTTTTGAAGTATATACTGTTTATATATCATTATATACAGTATAAGCAATTTGTCAACAAGAAAACAATATTTTATTTTATCCATACCCCAAAAAGCTCAACAAAAAACGGGAACGCTTCTTATAAGCATTCCCGTTTTTTGAATCTACCGTGCGTTAGAGGATTCGAACCCCCGACCTTTTGGTCCGTAGCCAAACGCTCTATCCAGCTGAGCTAAACGCACATTTTGTTGCTCTCTGATGTACTTCCACAACAAAAGAAATTATATATAGTTTTAGAGAAAATGTCAAGGGGTTACACGGATTTTTGTAATAACGAGTTACCTCAGTGTAACAACAAGTGTCAAGATCAAAAACAGCAGGCAGTAAACGATCATTCCCGCATTGCCGATCACCGTCTTAAATCTGCTTCCTTTTTCAATAGTAATTTCTCCTGCCTCCAGCTTCATCTTCGGACGATTTACGAGAAAGAGAACGCCGCCTGCCAAGGCAATTCCGTAAACGCACAATGCATAAAGTGCAAAAATAATAAGTCCCATCGGTGTCTGCATATCCACATTCTGTAACAGAAGGCCACCTAGTACGCTTCCGATAAAGTTTATGACCATGTGCAGTCCAATCGTATATTTGAGCTGCCCCGTCTTCAAATAAATAAATGCAAAGAAGCTTCCGAGAAAGAAGGCATAGAAAAACTGATTAAAATTGCCGTGGAACAGTCCGAACATCAGTCCCGATACCACAACAGCCGTTCCCTGCCCGTATTTCGCTACTCTGTCGCAGATCAGCTTCCGGAACAGAAACTCCTCGTAGACTGGTGCCAACAGCACAATATAGATGGCCGAGATCCAGATATTGCCGCCGGTTACTACGGACATTAACGGATTATTCACTGCATTTCCTTTCAGTATACCTATTCCCAGCGTAATGAAAACACCGATCAGATTACCCGCGATCATAAGCCCGTACGACATCATAAATGCCAAAATAAGCTGTCCAAGTGTCATCTTATGCTTCTCAATCGTTCGCTTCTCCTTGCTTCTCAGAATCAGAAATGCCAGCGGATAGCCCAGCACATACAATGGAACCATCGTGGACGCAAGCATAATATCCATATTTTCTGCCCAATCCGGATTGATTGCCGCTACGATATACTGTCCGACAGTCTGAATCGCAAAAATCAGCACAGCACTGCACGCCATGCGAAACCCCAATCCGGAAAAATCTTTTCTATACATTTTCGTATTCATACTTTATCTTACTCCGATCTTATTTTATCTGTTGCTACATTGCCTGTTTATTATATGACACATTTCTGTTCTGTACAAGTTGATAATTCTTACGCCCGCCTCCCGATACGGAAACGGTGTAGCAGACTGCGCCGAGTGTATGTCGCATTCTGAATAGTTGCTTGGACAGCCGCTTATCTATCAGACTGCACCATCCGTACCGCATAGACCCTGCCTAAATATTGTGATAATTCAGTCAACTCACTTTTCAGCGGGTCCATGCAGACATAATCCTTATTTTCCGTGCCTACGATCAGCACATAATGGAAATTACCGACTCCGTTTACTCTCACGCGCACGATCGGATAGTGGCCCGCAGCAAGGCATTGATCGATCTCCTGTTGTGACACACCCTGAAAGACATGTGTGGAATATCCACCGATCCCGTCAACTGCCGCCCACTGAATATTTCCCTCTCCGTCATACACACTATGTTCTGTAAATATCCGATTTAATTCCCCCGGCGTCACTTCATCCCGCCTCTCCATGCTGATCGCTGACGCGATACAGGACACCAGACATCCAGAGGACTTCATGGTAAATGACGATTCCCCCAGCACATCGCCTGCCCACCGCTCATCGTCCTGCCTATAGGCTGTCACATCATGAGGAGTCCGCTCCGTCTGATCTGCCCGTATCACCACACTGCCACGAAACCGAAATCCCAGCAGCGCAATTACCACAGCTAATATCCCTGCCGCTGATATAAGTAATCTGATTACAATTTTTTTCTTCTTTTTCATTCGTTCTTTTTACGCTCCTGCAACCAGTTTACTACATATATGCAACCGGGGGAAACATCTATCAGTATCTTTTGTCAATTTGTAACTGTTCTGAACAGATACGTCAATTTTTCATATTACGCCCTAACACTCTCATCTTGAAATCACGAATCTTCGCAGCATATTTACCGGTCATGATCGCGCCGGCCGAAACCATTGCAAAAGGAATTCCCAGTGTTACACCTTGTGCATATCCGTAAATAAACGTAGGTTCCTCCGGTTCATTAAACAATAGAATAAAGAAAAATATAAATGATACGACACCGGCTATGAACAGCCAATGCATTATTTTTGTCATTTTCCGTTTTTCTTCATTGCTGTAGTCTGCTACTTTTAATACAGTTTCTTCTAATTCCTGATTCATTTTCTCGCTCTTCCTTTCTCCATCGATCAGTTCCCGCAAGTCAACATCATAATAGTCCGCCATTTCAATCAGAATATCCAGATCCGGCATATTGCTGCCCGTCTCCCAACGGGAAACCGTTCTGCGTGAGACGCCAAACTTTTCAGCCAACTGCTCTTGCGTAATGTTTTTTTCATTCAGAAGTTCTTTAAAGAATGCTCCAATTTTTTGCTGGTTCATTGTTCTGTGTTCTCCTTTCGCTATGAGCTTACCATTGGACTGCTTACAAAAACAGGACACAGAGCGAGCAATGCCCTGTTTTTCCGGAATAGACATGGGGTGTCTACCGGATTGCTATACTAAGACTATTATACTATCATATGAAGGTTACCGAAACGGTAAGTGATTCGTCTTTCACCAGATATTTTTACACCGACATTAATAAACTTAATAATCGGGAATTTAGCACCCTAAAGTTTACATTCAACACTTTCAAATTGGTTCACATTGTTCGATTAATGAATTATAATAAATCTATTCGAGATAATTGTATGACAACCGGAGAAAAGATCATTAACAACATAAATATCTCATAAAGAAAAAAAGGGAAAATAGAGCATGGAAAAACTAACTTCAGAATCAAAAAAGATCCTAAATGAGCGTTTCGGAAAGGACAATATCATAGCACTGGCAACCGTAGATGCCGACGTGCCATATGTGCGAAATGTAAATGCTTTTTATGAAGAAGGCGCATTTTATATAATTACTTATGCACTTTCCAATAAAATGAATCAGATAACAAAAAATCCTACCGTAGCAATTGCCGGTGATTGGTTTACTGCTCATGGCAAAGGAATCAATCTCGGTTATTTCGGTAAACCTGAGAATAAAGATATAGCCGAAAAACTAAAAAAAGCATTCCATACTTGGATTGATAACGGTCATAATAATTTTGATGACGAAAACACTTGTATCCTTTGCATACAGCTTACAGATGGTATTCTTTTTTCCCACGGCACAAGATATGATATCGACTTTACAAACGACTGATTGAGGGATGATCATGCTACTACACACGCTTCACCGACAGACATTCCCCTAAACAAAAGGCTGCGAAAGCTATGTGTCGGCGCAGTTATACACGCTAAAAAGTTTCTTCTGCCCGTGATACATCATCAGATTGTGATGAAAGCCGTAATCAGGTGGTGCGTATTCAGGAAAGTGTCTCGGAGATGTCAGAGGCTATCGACGGTATTTATCAAAATACCAAAGAAATGTTCAAGATATCCGAGGATGTTACCAGCCATACTTTAGGGTTTGTCAAGACGATGGATGTGGCAGTGGACTCCATGCGAGCATTGAAGCGGCACGAGCCGGAGAGCAGGGCTGATGAGATCGTGGACGATGCCAACAATGAAGGATAAATCGGATTTTTGAAAGAGAGGCACATTCATGTCAAATATTATCAATATTAAAAATGTCACAAAAGAATTTAAGGTGCTTAATCGCCGTGAGGGGTTAAAGGGCAGCATTAAGGATTTGTTTTCGAGAGATTACAAAATTGTCCGCGCTGTGGACAATATCAGTATGGACATTGAACAGGGAGAGGTCATTGGATATCTCGGGCCAAATGGAGCAGGGAAGTCTACAACTATAAAAATGATGACAGGTGTGCTTGAGCCTACCTCGGGTGAAATTTTGGTTGGCGGGAATATTCCATATAAAAACAGGACCAAAAATGCGCAGGATATAGGCGTGGTGTTCGGTCAGCGCTCCCAGCTGTGGTGGGCGCTGCCTCTTATTGAATCCTTCAATATACTTAAAGATATTTATCAGATTGGTGATAACGAGTATCATAACATGCTGGAAATGTACCAATCACTCGTAGATATAGAGTCACTGCTGCACAAACCTGTTCGTCAGATGTCGCTTGGGCAGCGGACGTTAAGCGATATTTTGGCTGCCTTTCTCCATGATCCGAAGATTGTTTTTTTGGATGAACCGACTATCGGTTTGGATGTTTCAATGAAGGCCAAGATACGAGACCTTATATATGCGCTGAATAAGGAGAAGAATACAACAGTCATTCTCACAACCCATGATATGGGTGACGTTGACGCGCTGTGTCGCAGGATCGTCATCATTGATAAGGGAAAAATGCTGTATGATAATGATATTGAGCATTTAAGAGGCTTTTTTGGTTCTTACCGCACACTGAAAATCCGTGTTGACGGCAAACTTTCAAAATGCGCGGACATTGTCCGCAAGGAGCTTGCAAACTTGTCTGTTTCCTCAGATGATGAATGGATATCCATTCTGGTTGACGAGGAAAAGACTACGGTAATGGATGTGCTGAATCAATTGAGAAATACTTTCAATATACGCGATATGCAGCTTGAAGAGATTTCCACTGAGGATGTCATTAAGAAGATATACGAGGAGGGAGTTAAGTGAAAATAAAAAAATATCTCACCTTGACACGCGCGGGAATTATCGAATCCTTGAATTTCAGGCTTGCTATTTTAATTATGATAGCAGGTAATTTGCTGTACTTAATAGTTGTATATTTTCTTTGGAAATCTATTTTTGCATCGTCAGAAACGGGCGTTGTAAATGGAATGACATTCACCGATACTCTTATTTATTTGGTGCTTGCAACGGCATTGTTCAATTTTATGGAGATGTATACGGTCTGGGATATGGGGCGGAATATTCAATCGGGAAAAATTGTCCTGGACCTGCTTAAACCTATGGAATACCGTAGCTATTTGTTTTGGTCATATTCGGGTAGCTTTGTAACGAATTTCTTTTTCACGGTTTTGCCAACGTTTATGGTTGTAATTATTGTTACACACGGAGCAATACCGTTTGGGATAAACTTACTGTTTTTTGCGGTCTCGGTAATCCTCGGAGTAATGATAAATTACAGCATTGATTTTATTGTAGGAACAATATGCTTGTACACCGAATCAATATGGGGAATAAACATAATGAAGCAGGTTATTGTACTGCTGTTGTCGGGAGCGACTGTGCCTATTGTATTTTTTCCCGAACCGCTGAAAACGATTGTGTATTATTTGCCGTTCCAGTCAATCTATAATGCTCCACTGACGCTTTTGCTAAGCAGAAATCCGTCATACGAAACAGTACTTATAATCATTGGTACACAGCTGATCTGGTGCATAATAATAACGGCATTCGGAAAGATTTTTTGGAAAAAATCGCTTCGGCAGATCACCGTGAACGGAGGTTAAGCAATGAAGAAAAAAGGATTAGGATTTTACCTGAAAATATATTGCAAAATTCTTGCGCAGGACCTTAAAAGCAAAATGAGCTATCGTGCAGATTTTATTATTTCAACCATAGGCATGATTTTCACTAACATTGCGGGATTTGTAAGCTTTTGGATTTTGTTTCACAATTTTTCTTCAATTAACGGATGGGGATATTATGAAATATTGTTTCTGTACGGCTTTTCACTTGTTTCCCTCACACCCGTGCAGTGCTTTTTCGACAATAACTGGAGTTTGCGAGCGTATGTATATTCAGGGGATTTTATAAAGTATTGTTTCCGTCCTATAAATTTATTTTTCTATTATCAGTCGGAGATTTTTGACATCAAGGGACTGGGGCAGCTGGCTTTCGGTTTGGGAACTATAATATATTCATGGATAAAGCTTGGTCTTGGATTTTCTCCACTTATGCTGTTGAAGATAATTGTGTTTTTGATTACCGCTTCGCTGATTATGATTGCTTTGCAAAATGCGGCTGCGGCGACATGCTTTTGGATCAATAACTCGTTTTATGTACTTGATTTGGTAACCAGATTCAAAGACTATGCTAAATATCCAGTAACGATATTCAGTCCTGTTTTCAGATTTATATTTACGTTTATTATGCCGATAGCGTTTATTGCGTACTATCCAAGCCTTGTAATACTGCGTCCTGATGCAGTACCGTTATTGTCGTGGCTCTCACCTCTGTTCGGCTGCCTGTTCTTTTGGCTGAGTTATAAGTTTTGGATGTATGGAGCTATGAAATACAACGGCACAGGCTCGTAAAACTTAATGTTGTAATGAATTTGGCAAAGATGGAGCGTGAAAGCGTATATGAGAGATACAGTATTTCTACTGTGTCTCTCAAAATTTTGCCGTCGAACGGAATCAAAAAAGTCTCAAGTAAAAACAGTAAA
This sequence comes from uncultured Lachnospiraceae bacterium, assembly GCA_947175435.1. Classification (GTDB taxonomy): domain Bacteria; phylum Bacillota; class Clostridia; order Lachnospirales; family Lachnospiraceae; genus UBA3282. Next base: position 16,519 of record CAMWMS010000044.1, read on the forward strand.
ACAGGCGTTTTCTCATAAAATTTCCCGCAGAGCAATCTGTATCATGCCTGCCTCAAAATCCTCTTTCAAATCCTTCTTTATCTCCATCTCCGGAATCAGCAGTTTCTCAATCCGATTTTCGCACATTTGTTCCAATTTCCCGAACAGACTCTCATCTACGATTTCGCTGTACAGCACCAGCTTATCCGGATTATAAAAGCAAAAGAATGCCTTCATCGTCTGTAAGAGATACTCCTCAACCGATTCTTTTTCATAAGTAAAATGCTCCCAGTCAATAGAGGACGGTAAGAGCCTGATCTCTCCCGCCAACCCGTTTCTGCCACGCTGCACTTTTCCATCCAGACAGATTCCTGCCCCCGGTGGATACTTAGACGGCATATAGATTCCTGCGATGCACCCCGTATGCCCGTTATTCACACGTTCACTTTCCGTCAGTTCTTCATCTGCATGCTCCTGTACCATGCGCTCTTTTTCCACACGTTCCCGATCCGTATTCTGCTGATTTGCCCGCTTTTTGTCCTCCTGCATCGCATATCCGAAAACCGCCGCATTCACATCATTTTCTATCAGAACCCTCCGGTGAAATTTTTCTGTCAGATAATCCGCTAAATTCACATTCAAGAGCCGCGGATAATCACTTGCAAAAATCATGCCGTCTCTCTCCACAACCGGAAGTCCCAGTGCAATTATCATGATCTCAGGATATTTCCCCAGCATCTCTTCAATCATGTCATCATAGCTTTCTTCAGAAATATCCTTTAACTTCTTTTCCATCCGTTCAATACTGATGCCATACAAATCACATACTTCACAGACAGCCGTATCGTTTCCGTTTTTTTCATACATAAAGATAATCAATGCCAGTCTGGCACGCTCATGAAAGCGATAGGTTATTGCCGGTCTTCCCAGTCTGGGCTGCACCATTTCCCCTTCCAGTACCTCACCGTTTTCAACCAATGTTTTGATTAACGACTGTATCGTTACGACACTGAGACCTGTTTTCTCTGCAAGCTGTGGTTTCGTTGCTTCCCTTTCCTTACGCAGAACGCGCCTTAGCACCTTTAGGTTTTCATCTTTAATCAGATTCCCTGCCACCCAGACACCCCTCTTCCTGAAAATACTGCTTCACCTGCAGCAGATCCTGCAATATGGCAACACTCTTCTCCTTCATCTCATCGTCCGCCTGTAAGATATCCGGCACCATGATCGGCATCATGCCGGCACTGTAGGCTGAACGGATACCATTATAGGAATCTTCAATCGCATATGCGCACTCCGGCAAAATCCCCATCTTTTCGCAGGTCAGGAGATAAATATCGGGTTCCGGCTTGCTTCTTTTCAGTTGGTCACCACCCATAACGACCTGAAAATAATCATATAATCCTGCCTGACGCAATTCTTCCTCCACAATAGCCAATCTCGTAGACGAAGCAAGTCCGATAGGTATCCTCTCCGCTTGTAAATACTGCAAAAGCTCCCTGACGCCTTTTTTAACCGGCAGCCCTTTCGTTTGGACATATTCTCTGAACAGACCGTTAGCTTCCTTACTGTATTCGTCATATGGAAAATTTCCCCCATAATATGCACATACGATTTCTTTGGTTCTTACCCTGTTCGTCCCGATACAATCAATGCAGACCTCTCTGATATTGGCAAACTGATACTTTTCCCCTACCTTCTCCCAGCAATCCAAAATCAACCGTTCGCTGTCAAAAATAATCCCGTCCATATCAAAAATAACTGCTTTGTTCTTCATTGCCATGGTATTTTCTCTCCTTTCGTATGACCCGATCCATATTTTAAAATAATACTTCATAATGTATGTGCCGGCTCTTTCTTTCAAATCCATTTGTTAAGTTTATTGTATAAAGTATTGGTTTTTAATGCGCTCAACTTAATAAATGTTATTTATTAAATATGCTTTATTAAATATACCAAAAAAATTCCAACTCGTCAATATGTCAGGTTGGATACAATCATATTACAACATTCTACAACGCATCGCAGTAATAGGCAGAAATCGAGTAGGGAAGATTTTCTCCCTACTCGCCGCGCGATCCGTGCGCCACTTTAGCGGCATACTTCCGTCGCACGGGTCTGTGCACAAAAATAGGTTATCCCCAGTTAACCCTTAACAACCTATAAAAGAAAAACAGCTCAATCCCATTGTTTACAAGGAATTGAGCTACCTAAAAAATTATGCCGGCGACCGGAATCGAACCGGTACGGGGGGTTAGCCCCGCAGGATTTTAAGTCCTGTGCGTCTGCCAGTTCCGCCACGCCGGCAGATTATAAGAAGAACAAATTCTTCTCTAATCAATGGGGCCTATAGGGCTCGAACCTATGACCCTCTGCTTGTAAGGCAGATGCTCTCCCAGCTGAGCTAAGACCCCTTATTTAAAACAATAAATATAAATTGTAAAGATACAGCTGTCATTGCAACCGTTTCTTAAACGACCCGGATGGGACTCGAACCCACGACCTCCGCCGTGACAGGGCGGCGCTCTAACCAACTGAGCCACCGGGCCCGGCCGTTTCAACTATTACATTATATATCCAGAAGCAGCCTTCTGTCAATGGACCTTCGGGGACTCGAACCCGGGACCGACCGGTTATGAGCCGGTTGCTCTAACCAACTGAGCTAAAGGTCCGTGAGTAAATATAACTCAATGACTCCAACGGGAATCGAACCCGTGTTACCGCCGTGAAAGGGCGATGTCTTA
>CAMWMS010000045.1 GCA_947175435.1 uncultured Lachnospiraceae bacterium
TATATATTCAAGAGGCGCGCAACATTTTTGGACACATCTGTCAAGTCTTTTTTAGGATTTTTATTAAATTTTTATTAAATTTTCAAGGTACATTTCTTAACTTAATGACATTGGAAAGGAGCGAGAGCGCGGCTTCGTAGATATTGCCCTCCCTCTGCGCGTCCGGTTTAGATAACCTCGGAATAATACTCCTTCCAAGGAACCTTTACATGTAATCCGGCCAAGAAACATTATGATATTTACAAAGAGTATGATATAATATACGCGATATCAATGAGTTGTACCACGAAGCAATATACTGTACTAAAGGGGAAAACATGAGAAGGGTATTGGTAGTAGACGATGCGGAAATCAACCGCGAAGTATTAAGTAATATTTTAGCAGACGATTACGCGGTTGATACGGCGGCAGACGGGGAAGAAGCGCTTGATATATTACAGAGGAACGGAAACGATACGGCGGCAATTCTTCTGGATCTGTATATGCCTAAGATGGACGGATTTGCAGTGATTACCGTACTGAAAGATAAAGGGTGGCTGCAGAAGATCCCTGTGCTGATCATAACCAGTGAACCCGCTACGGAGATCGAGAACCGCTGTCTTGAAATGGGAGCCAGCGATTTTATTCATAAGCCTTTTGAGGCATCTGTTGTCAGAAACAGAGTCCGCAATGTGATGGATCTGTTTGACTGTAAGAACAAGCTGGAACAGAAAGTGGAAGAGCAGGAGGAAGTGCTTAAGAAGCAGTACCGGATTATAGAGATGCAGGCGGAGAAACTGCGGGAGTCTGTGCCTTTTAACAGGTTGATGATGGAGTATCGCTCCGCGATCATGGAAGTGGAGACGAGGCTTAAGATACTCAACGAAGAATTTTCCCAAGTGTATAACAGGAATCCTTTTGAATCCATCAAAAGCCGTCTAAAATCGCCCACGAGCATCTACGAGAAGCTGGCGCTTAAGGGATATCCGGTGACGGTGGAGAGCATCAGAGAACATCTGACGGATGTGGCGGGACTGCGGGTAATCTGTTCTTTTCCGGACGATATCTACCGATTGGCGGATCTGCTCATCAAGCAGGATGAATTTATTTTGCTGCGCAAGAAAGATTATATTCGCAATCCTAAGAGCAACGGTTACAGGAGCCTGCACCTTATTCTGGACGTGCCGATCTTTTTATCGAATGAAAAGAAATACGTGAAGGCGGAAGTGCAGTTCCGAACGATTGCCATGGATTTCTGGGCGAGTCTGGAGCATAAGCTGAAATATAAAAAAGATGTGGCAAACACGGAGGAGATCGAGGGACAGCTAAGGGCGTGTGCAGACTCGATTGAGATGTTGGATTATCAGATGCAGGATATTCGCAATAAGATTGACAGGTCCAACCCATCTGATATACAGGTCAGGTCCAATGCCTGATTTTAGTGTGATGCAGTGGAAATAAATTGATTAATCAGGCGCTGTATCGTATACTGAATATATGAAAAAATTAGCAGAAGAGATCAAATCCGGACAATTAAAACAAGTGTATATCCTGTACGGTGAAGAGGCGTACCTGAGAAACCAGTATAAGGAGAAGCTGAAAACCGCGCTGCTCGATGGAGGGGATGCTATGAACCTTCATTGCTTTGAGGGCAAGGATGTGAAGACCGGAGATGTCATTGATCTGGCGGAAACCATGCCGTTTCTTGCACAGCGCAGAGTGATCCTACTGGAGAACAGCGGACTTTTCTCCCATGGAGGGGAAGAACTGGCGCATTATCTGGAATCGCCTTCCGAGACGACATATTTCGTATTCGCTGAGGCAGCAGTGGATAAGCGAAGCAAACTATACAAGACGGCGACAGCCAGGGGACGCGCCATAGAGTTTAAGGCGCAGGATGAGATGACGCTGAAACGCTGGATCATGGGCTTTTTGAAGAGAGAGAACAAGAATATTACGGAGCGGGATCTGAATCTTTTCTTAGATAAAACGGGATCGGATATGGAGAATATCCGCGGAGAATTGGAGAAGCTTCTCTGCTACTGTCTGGAACGTGACGTGATCACGGCGCAGGACATCGAGGCGGTCTGTACGAAGCAGGTGACAAGCCAGATCTTTGATATGATAAATGCGGTGGCGGAACGGCGGCAGAAGGCGGCAATGGAGCTATATTACGATCTGCTGACGCTGAAGGAACCGCCTATGCGGATTTTGTTTCTGATTACGAGACAATTTAATCTGCTTTTGCAGGTAAAAGAATTAAAGAATAAAGGGCTTGATGCCAATGCGATCGGGAAGAAGGTCGGTCTGGCGGGATTTATCGCCAGAAAATATGTGGCGCAGGCGGCGAAATTTAAGGAGGCCGATCTGCGAAGGGCGCTTGCAGACTGTGTGGAGGCGGAGCAGGCGGTTAAGACCGGCAGGATGAACGATATCATGAGCGTGGAGCTTCTGATCGTGAAGTACAGCGCGGTATAGCAAGATTATACGGAAGGATGGAAAACGGATAATGATTCAATTAGTGATCATGATCATAATATGCGTGACAATTTATAAGAGAGTGCAGCGTGTCAAAGGGGAAGGCAATTTAAAAGGGAATTCTTCTCTGCCGAACACAACGGTGACTACGGCGAATCAAAATAAAACATTCGGGCTAAGCGATGAGAATCCTTACGAACAGAAGAAACCTCACGGCGGGATGCCTGCGGCAAACAATGCCGGCAGACCGCAGCCACGGACGACACAGGCCCCGGCCAAGTCGGCGATTGAGGAAGCCAAAGAGGACGGCAATTCCACAACGGCATATTTGATGGAGAAGGCGGAGGCTGATGCCAGAGAGCATGCGAAAGAAAAGTTCGAGGAGCAGAAACGGCTTCATGAGACGAGAGGCGGGCTTGCGGTGGCAACGAGGTATCTTGACGGCGATGCGATTCCGAAGGGCATGCGCTGTGTGAACTGCGGATACTGCGGTGCGGAAAATCTGGTGCCGATGGTGCCGAGAACGCGTTATAGCTGTTATTTTTGTAGGGAAGCATTATAAAGAAATATATTGGTGAGGTTTACATAATTTTGAATATGTATTACAAGATGATTGCGGATTGCATGATTTTTGTGATATAGAAAATAGTTAGTTTACATAATGTTTTTAGAGGACAGACACAGGATGAGTGATGAGCAGAGCCGGTTTCAGGAGATACATTTCCTTTTTCCGGAAGGAAGAAATAAGGCATTAACATTTAGTTATGATGATGCGCAGGTCTATGACAGGCGGTTGGTCAGCATATTCGATCAGCATGATATGAAAGCAACTTTTCATCTCAACAGCAGTACGCTGGATCGGGAAGGCTTTGTTACTTGTTCGGAGATAAAACAACTTTATGTAAATCACGAGATTGCCTGTCACGGGGTAACACATCCCTTTTTTAATCAATTGTCTCAGGCACAGACCGTTGCGGAGTTGTATGAGGACAGGCGTGAGCTGGAACAATATAGCGGCAGGATCGTCAGAGGGCTATCATATCCCTTCGGAGTGTATAGCGACAATCTGATAGAAACGGCGCTAAAGCTGGGGATCGTGTACAGCCGCACGGTGAACAGTACGATGGATTTCGCGCTGCCCACTGATTTCATGCGATGGAATCCGACCTGTCACCACGATCAGGTGACTGATGCACTGCTTTCGGATTTCTTAAATCCGCCGCCGTTTCGGGGGATGGCGCTATTGTATATCTGGGGTCACAGTTACGAATTTGAGCGTGACAGCAAATGGGAACACATACACGGAATTTGTGAGAAGCTGCAAGGCAGAGAAGATGTCTGGTACGCCACTAATATAGAAATCTATGATTATGTAACGGCCGTGAGAGGACTGACCATGTCTGTGGACGGACATATTCTGTATAACGCATCCGCTCTGCCGGTCTGGTTCCTGACAGGCGGGAAGGTGTACTGTCTGGCCGCGGGAGAGCAGATGTCATTCGAATAGTTTGCTTATTGAAATAAATAATTGTTATATAAAACGGAGGTATGAGAGATGAGTATGAATATTGTATGTCTGGATCTGGAAGGGGTGCTTGTACCGGAGATCTGGATCGCCTTTGCCGAGGCAAGCGGTATTCCGGAGCTGAAAAGGACTACCAGAGATGAGCCGGATTACGATAAATTGATGAACTGGCGGCTCGGCATTCTAAAAGAACACGGTCTGGGACTGAAAGAGATTCAGGAGACTATAGCGACCATCGATCCCATTCCGGGAGCGAAAGAATTTCTGGATGAGCTTAGAAGTATTACACAGGTCATCATTATCAGTGATACATTTACGCAGTTTGCGGGACCGTTAATGAAGAAGCTCGGATATCCGACAATCTTCTGTAATTCATTGGAGGTGGCAAAAGACGGCGAGATCACGGGATTTAAGATGCGTATCGAGAATTCCAAGCTGTCCACGGTGAAAGCTCTCCAGTCCATCGGATATGAGACGATTGCCAGCGGTGACAGTCACAATGATATGGGGATGATCAAGGCGAGCAAGGCGGGATTTCTTTTCAAGAGTACGGAACAGATCAAGAAGGATAATCCACAGATACCAGCTTATGAAACTTATGAAGAACTGATGACAGCGATCAGATCTGCGCTGGAAGACTGATCTATAGGATGAGAAGGGGAGAAACATCGGATGTTTCGGAATGGAGGCAATTATGAAATGTAGGCGTATTGCATTGGAGTCGGATGTTGAGAAGTATGAAGTCGGCAAGGGGATGGAAGACGGATTTGAACTTTGGGCTGATGTGGTGACGAAGGAGTGGATCGTTGCGGATACGCTCGTAAAAGTGACCAGAGACAGCGGTATGATCATGTGTCCTTACATTATGCACAGAAGGGGACGCACGTTCTTAAAGGAAGGTGATTACATCATCACCGATTCGGACGGCACGAAGCATGTGTGCGGTGAGGACAAGATATTCACCCGGTATCAGAAGGTGGAGTGAATGCACGATAAATGAAAATGGATTAATATAAACACCAAGAAAGTTTTCCGCTGACCAATATGCGGTATATAATGGTTGTGTCTGAATAGAGTCCGGATTATCGGACTCTATTTTTTGTATCTTAATATCAGAATTTACCGAAACATATTCATGCCGCGGCGCATAAAATGCGCAGGGAAGGAATAATTCCCGGTTTGGCGGGAAGAGGAAGGGAGAGAAATTTATGGTACAGAGAGAATACAGAATAGCGGCGGTTCTGCTTGTATTGATCATTATTTCAGGTGTTAAGGGAACGGTGATGAGCAAGGAGAATAGTGAGCGGGCGAGGCAGAACCGCCATTATGCTGCCCTGGAAGAAGAATATCGGGAGAGAACACAAGTTTTACTAGAAGAGGAAGGTTATCATAACTGTGGGATAAACCTCACATGGGTGGCTTGTGAGGACGGCAGCAGGGAGTATACGCTGTTGCTGCACCATAGGAAACTGAGCCGCCTGACCGATGAAGAGAAGGTAGCTTTACAGAATATACTGGCGGAGACAGAGTTTCAGGAAGAGGCGTGCAGTTTCCGGTATGACTTATAACATATTGACAAAACCGAACATATGTTTTAATATGTGAATACGGAACAAATGTTCTTGAAATAGTTCATTGAAATTTCCAGATTGAATTTGTGTACGAGAAGCTCGATTATTCATTCTATAGGAATTTGCTTAACATATTTCGAGTTTGCCGCAGGCAAATCTCGCAAAGTTAATCGCGAAGCGATTTATTTTTTTTCACACACAGAAGGGAATGACATTTTCCGGATTTGGGATTATACTAGTAGAGGTATACAGGGCGGCCGACCGTCTGTCAGAAGATGGTTGCCTGAATAAATTAGATTGGAGCAGAGTATGAGACCGAATCCCAAACCACAGGAAATGTACAGACATTTTAAAGGAAATATATATCAGATTCGTTGTTTGGCGAAGCATAGCGAGACCGGCGAGATAATGGTTGTCTATCAGGCAATGTATGACACCTTTCAGATCTATGTAAGACCGCTCGACATGTTCATGGGGGAAGTAGATCGTGCGAAATATCCTGATGTGAAGCAGAGGTATCGTTTCGAATTATTGCAGGATATGGAATTATCGCTGTCGGCTCAGGAGGAGAGCTTTAGGCAGACAGAGCCGGCAGAACGGGAGGAGTCGGCGGTACAGACAGACCCGCAGGAAGATAAGGCAGTTTCTGAACAGGCCAAAACCCCGGAACGCACGGTGACGCATTCCGTGCAGCAGGAGCAGATACAGACAGATGAATCATATGAACATATAAATATTGATCCTCTGGTAATGGATTTTTTGGATGCAGATACTTATGAGCAGAGATTAAACATTCTTGCCGCACTCCGCCACAGGATCACCGATGAGATGATCAATACGATGGCGGTCGCTGTTGATTTGGAGATCAAAGACGGTGATGTGGAAGAGCGGTACGAGGAATTAAAGAATTGTCTGCTTACATTCGAAAAATATGAGTGTAACAGGCTGCGCTAGAGTACAGGCATACGAGGTGTGAGCCACAATGCCATCACCAGAAGATTACGACGGACAGCACTATGAGGCTGTCGAAATATTGACGGAGGTGGCTTATGGCTTACGATTTAGAAAACAGGCTGGTAGTGGGTGTATCGTCCAGGGCATTGTTTGACCTGACATATGAGAATACGATCTATGAGTCGGAGGGTGTGGAGGCGTACTGCAGATACCAGATTGAGCACGAGAATGAGATACTGAGACCAGGACCGGGATTTCCACTGATCAAGGCGTTACTCAATCTGAATAATCTGCCGAATAAGGAAGGAAGCGTCGAAGTCATTATTATGTCAAGGAACAGCCCGGACTCTTCGCTTAGAGTCTTTAAGACAATTGAGCATTACGGATTGAACATTACCCGCGCCGTGCTGGCAAGCGGAGCATCTCTGGCACCTTATCTGACGGCTTTTAAGACGGATCTGTTTCTGTCCGCATATGAGGACGATGTGCAGAGCGCCATAGATTCCAATATTGCGGCGGGGATCATCTGTACCGACGGGTTGCATACCTACGACTGCGAGCATCAGATCAGGCAGATACGAATCGCGTTTGACGGTGATGCAGTGTTGTTTTCGGATGAGTCGGAGAAGATCTATCAGGAGAGTGGGTTGGAGGCTTTTGAGGAAAATGAGAGGCGTAACGCCAATAATCCGCTTAAGGCAGGACCCTTTGCCAGATTCCTCAAGACGTTATCTGATCTGCAGAAAGACTTTACCGCAGAGGAGGCACCGATTCGGACGGCTCTTGTTACGACCAGATGTGCGCCGACTCACGAGAGGGTTATCCGTACCCTGCGCGCATGGAATGTGCGTATAGACGAGGTGTTTTTCCTAGGCGGAGTCCGCAAGAAGGATGTGCTGCAGGCGTTTGGCGCGCATATATTCTTTGATGATCAGTCGGTGCATACAGGTCCGGCTTCGGAGGTAGTTCCTGCGGCGAGAGTGCCTTATAAGAAGAAAGTGCCTTATAATGAGGCGGAGGAAGACCCAGATAGCAGTTGATATAATTGAGCAAATCTCAAATTTTTATATAATATGAAATATAATAAGATTGTTTCAGGAAAATTCATAGAGAGACCGAATCGATTCATTGCTTACGTGGATATAGCGGGTGAACGTACTAAAGTGCATGTGAAGAACACCGGACGCTGTAGGGAGCTGCTGCGGGATGACGTGCAGGTATATTTGGAGAAGAGTAATAATCCGGAACGCTCTACAGCCTATGATTTGGTGGTTGTGGATAAGGATGGTAGACTGATCAACATGGATTCAAACGCGCCCAATAAGGTTGTGGGTGAGTGGCTTACATCCGGCGGATTGTATCGTGATGTCAGTTTGGTGCGTCCGGAGACTTCTTTCGGCAACTCAAGATTTGACTTCTATGTGGAAAGCGCCTCCGGCAGGAAAGCATTTATTGAGGTGAAGGGAGTGACGCTGGAACGTGACAATGTGGCCGCCTTTCCGGATGCCCCGTCAGAGCGGGCAGTCAAGCATGTAGAGGAACTGATTGAGGCATGTGGAAAGGGATATGAAGCGTATCTCATTTTTGTGGTTCAGATGGAATCGGTCAGGCGGGTGGAGCCGAATTGGAGTACGCAGCCTGCTTTCGGACAGGCACTCAGAAAGGCGAGAAGTGCCGGGGTACATTTACTTGCATATGATTGTCTGGTGGAAGCGGACAGCCTTGCTATCAATGAAGAGGTTCCTGTCGTCGTGGATCTTCTGGATCTGATTGCAGAGCCGCTGCTTGCATGGTATGATGAGGGCAGACGTATCCTGCCTTGGCGGGAGGACCCGAAACCCTATCATGTATGGCTGTCGGAGATCATGTTGCAGCAGACGAGGGTGGAGGCAGTCAAGCCCTACTATGACCGGTTTCTAAGACAGCTTCCGACTATAGCGGATCTCGCGGCAGTGGAGGAGGAGACTCTGTTAAAGCTGTGGGAAGGACTGGGGTATTATAACCGTGCCAGAAATCTTCATAGAGCCGCCATACAGATCATGGAAGAGTACGGTGGTACAATGCCGGGTGATTATGAGAGACTTCTGAAGCTGTCGGGGATCGGGAGTTATACGGCAGGCGCGATCGCTTCAATCGCTTTTGGTCAAAATGTGCCTGCTGTTGACGGCAATGTTCTGAGGATCTTGTCCAGATTGCGGACGGATGACAGGGATATTCTGGATGCGAAAGTTAAGAAAGCTCTTGAGGAAGAGCTAATGGGAGTCATGCCGGCGGACAGACCCGGAGATTTTAATCAGGCTTTGATGGAGCTTGGCGCTATGGTCTGTATACCCAATGGAAATCCGCGGTGTGAGATGTGTCCGTGGACCGGGATATGTCAGGCAAGAATACAGAACCGAATATCGGAATATCCTAAGAAAACACCTAAGAAGCCGCGCAGTATTGAGAAGAAGACGGTTCTGGTAATACGGTATGGTGATCTGGTGGCTCTTCGGAGAAGACCGGACAGCGGATTGCTGGCAGGATTATACGAGTTTCCTACCATGGAGGGGCACCAAGGGGAGGAACAGGTCATAGAGAATTTGCGGCAGGCAGGTGTTGCGCCGATCAGAATCCGAAGACTGAAGCCGGCGAAGCATATATTTACACATAAAGAATGGCATATGACAGGATATCTCATCCAGATAGATGATTTATCGGGGATGGGAGATTATGTTTTCATTGAGCCGGATAAGATCCGGGATAAATATCCGGTTCCTTCCGCGTATGCTGCATATATGGAGCTGATCTAGTTATTCAGAATCGGAATAGGGGGAGATTATGAAATTATTATCGGTAGCGGTGCCTTGCTATAATTCGGAGGCATATATGAGAAAGTGCATTGATTCTCTGCTGGTCGGAGGGGAAGAAGTGGAGATTCTGATCGTGGATGACGGTTCTACGGACGGGACGCGTGCCATAGCGGATCAATATGCCGCAGATTATCCATCCGTGGTCAAGGTGATTCACAAGGAGAACGGCGGTCATGGGTCTGCCGTTAATGCAGGACTGGAACATGCCTCGGGGTTGTATTTCAAGGTTGTGGACAGTGATGACTGGGTGAAGGAGAGTGCTTATCATGCAATTCTGGAAGTACTGCATGATATTACCACAGGTGATTCATATCTGGATATGCTGATCAGCAATTTTGTTTATGAGAAGGAAGGCGAGGCGAAGCATAAAGTTATGAAGTACCACCATGCATTGCCACAGGGCCGTATCTTTACATGGAGTGAGGTAAAACATTTTCATAAAGGGCAGTATATCCTTATGCATTCCGTTATTTTCCGAACCAGACTGTTGCGGGAATGTGGTCTGAGGCTGCCGGATAATACCTTTTATGTGGATAATATTTTCGTGTTTGAACCGTTGCCGTTTGTGAAGAACATGTATTATCTGGATGTGAATTTCTATCGTTATTATATTGGTAGAGAGGGACAGTCGGTCAATGAGGAAGTGATGATATCCAGAGTGGATCAACAGATCAAGGTTAATAAGATTATGATAGATTACCTGTGTGAGAATAAAGAAAAGGTATATGCCAGACGGAAACTGAGAAACTATATGATCAATTATCTGGAAATCATAACTGTTATATCCTCTATTCTGCTGATTCGTTCCGGTACGGAAGAGAATTTGGAGAAGAAACAGGAGTTATGGTCCTATATTAAGAATAAGGATATGGGACTTTATATGCGGCTTAGATACGGCGTTCTGGGTAACTCCATGAATCTGCCGGGTAAAGGCGGCAGGAAGATATCAGTGGAAGGTTATAAGATCTGCCGGAGATTCTATAAATTTAATTAGAGGCATGACCTGATGCAGGTCAGCCGATCTCCGGTTTTCTCTTACGGCGTTTCTGCAGACTGTGGTAGAAGTTAAGCAGTATATCGGAACGGTATACGAGTCCGTACATCACTGCCGCCAGAATAAAAGCAGTAGCCACATCAAAAGCGGAATGCTGTTTGATGAACATGGTTGACATAATAATGGAAATACACAGGATGAAAGATCCGATGCGTATCCCTTTATATTTTTCCAGACGGCTGCTGTGCATAACTGCAATATGGCAGCCCAGCGAATTATATACGTGGATGCTTGGCCACAGATTGGTGGGTGTGTCTGTTCGATAGAGCCGGGCAACCAGATGCGTGAACACATTATCTCTGGGCATGATATATGGTCTTAAGTGATGACCGTTAGGCCATAATGTGGACACCAGAAGGAAAATGGTCATTCCGGTAAACAGGAACGTGCATGTTCTAAAGTAATCATCCTTGTCGCGTAGGAAGAAGTAGGCTACTACTACAGCGACATAGGCGAACCATAGCAGATAAGGCACTACGAAGATCTCGCAGAACGGGATATGATCGTCGAGCGCCACATGTATGACCCGATAACGGCTTGTGACGGTACGTTCCAGATATCCGAACCAAGATAGATAGATGATCCCGTAGATGATCAGCGGGAGGGCGTGCCTGTATTCTTTTAACTTTGACAGTTTATCCAGATATTTTTTCATAGTAGATATCCTCAATTGACAATTTTATGAACCATGAATTAGTTTATGTCCTATATGAGGTTCATAGAAGCTATCATAGCAGATTGCATAGAAAAGTCAAAATAAGATTTCCATAAATATTTCTTAATTTTTCCTGAAAAAATATCCAATATGTTCATAAATACGTATCATTATGTGAAGAGCTCTTTTGGGTGCGTCAATTTCTGCGACTCATAGCTTGGGATAAGCGTCTACACGAGAAAACGAATGCGCTGTTTGAGGCAGGAAATGCTGATCGCATCGGATTTCATATAGACTTCTCCGTCGGTGTGCACCCATAAAGGAGCAGATGTCTTAATGCGCACAGAGGACGCCCTATAGTGATTGATCCGCGGAAAGATATAGTGCTTCCCGAAGAAAGCTGTAGGCAGAGCGAGAAGAATTATAAGTTTGGGAAGATTGCCCACCACGCACAGGTCCAGAAGACCGTCTGTATCGTCCGCCTGAGGACAAAAGCAGAATCCGCCGCCTTCATAGGGATGGACCATGAAGGCAGAGAAGAGAAATTTCGGAATGACGAAGGGATCTTTGCCGTCCGGATAAATCTTACAGGATACAGGCTTGGCAGTAATCAACTGTTTTAAGGCAATGCCGAGATAAGTCAGTTTTCCCAATTTCAACCGGTTTAACATATTCTTGATGGGAGAGGAGAGGGCCTCTTCACATACGGCAGCATCAAATCCGATGCCGCTGCTGACGATGAAATAGCGGCTTTTGCCCTCCGACCGTTTATGCAGTCTGGACACGATCTTGCTGTCATCTTCGTAGGTCAGTATACCTAAGTCGATCATGCGGGAGTGGGTGCCGTCGAGGATCTGCAGCAGAAGTTCGACAGGGTCACGATGTAATTTCAAGGCTCTTGCGAGATCGTTGCTGGAACCGGTGGGTATGTAGCCTATATTGACTTTGGAGAAGTCCTTAATACCCTGCAATGCCTCATTTACGGTGCCGTCTCCGCCGAGCAGAATCAGGTTGAGCGGAGACTCTGCGTCAGAAGCGGTCGATGTGATCTCACTTGTCAGTTCCGATACATGACCGGTATGGGTGGAAATATATGTTCGGTAGGACACTTTTTTTTCCAATAATACAGGCTCTAATGTCTTCCAGATTGCCAGACCTTTGCCGGATTTTGATGTTGGATTAATGATGATATGATACATGGCGTCCACCTCGTCTTATGTAATAAAGTAATAATAATATAAGTATATCATACGGGTGGGGCTTAGGCAAATTAACGTTGCGCCGCAATCATCTCCTATGATATACTTATAACAATTTTATGATTTCTATCGTGCAGATAGTTATGGAAAAAAGGCAATAGCAATATAACGAGGAAAGGCAGGAACAGGGAATGTATTCATTAGACGAGGTAAAGACGATCGATCCAGAGATCGCACAGGCGATCGTGGATGAGCAGGAGCGGCAGAATTCACATATTGAGCTGATTGCATCCGAGAACTGGGTGAGCAAGGCAGTCATGGCAGCTATGGGAAGTCCGCTTACGAATAAATATGCGGAAGGGTATCCGGGTAAGAGATACTACGGCGGCTGCGAATGTGTGGATGTAGTGGAAGAACTGGCAAGAGACAGAGCAAAGCAGCTTTTTGGATGTGAGTATGTCAATGTACAGCCGCATTCCGGCGCGCAGGCGAATATGGCAGTATTCTTTGCAGTTATGGAGCCCGGAGATACTTTTATGGGTATGAACTTAGATCACGGCGGACATCTGTCCCATGGTTCACCGGTCAATATGTCCGGCAAGTATTTTAAATGCGTGCCGTACGGCGTCAATGATGACGGATTCCTTGACTACGATAATGTGCGTAAGATCGCACTGGAATGTAAACCGAAGATGATCGTTGCGGGCGCTTCTGCCTATGCAAGAACGATAGATTTCAAGAAATTCAGAGAGATTGCTGACGAAGTCGGAGCGGTACTTATGGTAGATATCGCACATATTGCAGGTCTTGTGGCGGCAGGAATTCATCCGAGTCCGATCCCTTATGCACATGTGACTACGACTACAACTCATAAGACGCTTCGCGGACCGCGCGGCGGTATGATCATGTCCAGTCAGGAGATGGCTGACAAGTATAATTTTAACAAGGCTATTTTCCCGGGCATCCAGGGTGGTCCGCTGATGCATGTGATTGCGGCGAAGGCTGTCTGCTTCAAGGAGGCATTAGATCCCTCTTTCAAGGAATATCAGCAGGGCGTTGTGGATAATGCGCAGGCACTCTGTAAAGGATTGCAGAACAGGGATGTGAAGATTGTATCCGGCGGCACGGACAATCATCTGATGCTGGTTGATCTGACAACCTATGATCTGACGGGTAAAGCGGTGGAAAAGCTGCTTGATGAGGCGCATATTACTGCGAATAAAAATACGATTCCTAACGATCCGAAATCACCCTTTGTTACCAGCGGTATCCGTCTGGGCACACCGGCAGCTACTTCCCGCGGTCTGAATACGGCGGATATGGATCAAGTGGCGGAGGCAATCTCCATAGTGATCAAGGAAGGGGAAAACGGCATCGAGAAGGCTCGCGCTATTGTAAAGACGCTGACGGATAAATATCCGCTGCTGTAACATAGTCAAACCGCTGAGACCAAATGCTCAAAGTTTGGCAATGCCATTTATAAGTCACTGTAACATACATTTTAGCAGTTATATAATGAATGTGACGGTGACTTATTTTATTGTTACTTTTCATACCTACGCCACAGCCTAAGCTCAGAGGGGAGTTAATATCTGAAGGAACCCCTCAAAAAGCGTCGGCACTTGACGAGGTATTTCACGAGTCTAGTGTCCGCTACGCTTTTTGCGGAGCGAGAGCGCGGTGACGCAGATATTAACTCCCCTTTGAGCGGCCGGGTTAGTCAATATGTGAATAGTAACATTGTTATTACCAATATGGAAGTTGAAAATATGCAGAATATTGACATATATTCATACCCTTTGTTACAATAGAAATAAGTAGTTATACCGACAGACATCAGGGGGCGATCAGTATGTATCATTGTCATACTCATATATATTTGGCAGGTTGTGCGGAAAAGCTGTTTCACATCATTAAAGAAGCGGAACCGCTTCCGCATTTCACGCATACTTTTACCGAGAGCAAGGCTGTAGATAAGGCACTGGCAGCCGAGGCGGATGTAATTTTTGCCGATCTGTGCGGATGGAATGTACAGGAAGATGTGTGCGCGATGATAGAGAGTAAGCGCGGTGAGACCCAGCTTATTCTGTTTGCGGATAAAGAGCAGATATCCCTTCTGACGGAATATATGGATAATATTGAAGATATCTGGACGATTCCGATGTCGGACGAGGAGATCGGATTCCGTTTTCGGCGATGGCAGAAGGCTTATAAGGACAGTAAGGACGCATGGCAGACGAATCAGTTTTTAGAGGCTACGATTAACAGCACGCCTAATCTTGTCTGGTATAAAGACAAAAACGGCATACATGAGAAGGTGAATGACAGCTTCTGTTCTACGGTGAATAAGACTAAGGAACAGGTAGAAGGCCGCGAACATGCCTATATATGGGACGTGGATCAGGAAGATCCTGCCTGCATTGAATCCGAAGAGAAGGTTATGAGCAGCGGGAGAACCTGTATATCTGAGGAGACGATTCAGGTAAGTGACGGACAGCGGGTACTGATTACATACAAATCGCCGTTGTATAACGTTGATAAGAACGTGATGGGAACGGTGGGGGTTGGCATTGATGTAACCCGCGAACGCGAGTATGAGAAGGAAATTATTAAGAAGACACGTACTCTGGAAAAGATCTTTACCAGTATAGAGTGCGGTGTGCTGTGCCATTCTTTGGACGGAACAAGGATTATAAGTGTGAATAAGGCGGCACTCAAGATTCTGGGATATGATTCGAGAGAAGAATTAATGAAACGGGGTTTTGGCATGGTTGCCGATTCTGTTGTAGATGAAGACAAGCCGATTATTCGGAGTAAGATCAAGGAACTTAAGGAGGTTGGCGACAGCTGTAATATAGAGTATCGCGTGCAGCATAAAAACGGAGATATTCTGCATGTTATGGGTAATGTTAAGATTCAGGAAGAGAACGGTGAAATGTTCTATCAGAGGTTTCTGCTGGATTGTACCGCACAGAAACAGAAAGAGAAGAAGAACGCCCGATACCAGATGGAATTGATTCAGGCGCTTAGTATTGACTATAATCTTGTCTGTTTTGCAGATCTCGACACGGGCAGGGGAACGGTGCTGCAGATTGACGATCCTGAAGGGCAATTGTTCGGAAATATTTTTGACGGAGACATTATGTTCAGGGAATGCATGGAACGGTACGAACGCGGGTTTGTGCATGCGGAGGACAGAGAAATGTTTCGGGCAGTGGTCGATTGGGAGCGGATCAGAGCGGAACTGCAGGAGAAGAAGACTTACTGTGTGAGATACCGTGTCGTGAGAGAGCAGTCGGTAGAGTATTATGAGGTCAAAGTAGTACAGGCGGGAACCTGGGACGGACAGTCCGGCATAGTTCTGGGCTTTCGCAGTGTGGACGAGGAAATCCGCGCTGAGATGCAGAAGAAAGTCATACTTGAGAGCGCACTTGCGCAGGCGAACAGGGCGAATGAAGCGAAGAGTGTTTTCCTCTCGAATATGTCGCATGACATTCGTACTCCGATGAATGCGATTGTCGGTTTTACAACACTTGCAATTACGCATATTGATAGACGGGAACAGGTGAAGGAATATTTAGAGAAGATCATGGCATCCGGCAATCATCTGCTGAGTCTGATCAATGACGTGCTGGATATGAGCCGCATCGAGAGCGGCAAGATGCAACTGGAGGAAAAGGTATGCAGTCTGCCGGATGTGGCGCATGGTCTGTGTAATATTCTGCAGGCCGATGTACGTGCAAAACGTCAGGAACTCTATGTTGATACGGTGGATGTTTTAAACGAATAGATCTACTGCGATAAGCTGCGTCTGAATCAGGTGCTCTTAAATCTGGTCAGCAATGCCGTGAAGTATACGCCGGAGGGCGGAACCATCAATGTGCGCATTACCGAGCAGCCGGTGGACAGAGAAGGCTATGCGGGTTATGTATTTACAGTAAAAGATACCGGTATCGGTATGAGTGAAGAATTTCTGAAGCACGTTTTTGAGCCTTTTGAAAGGGAAGAGAATTCAACCATCAGCGGTATTCAGGGAACGGGACTCGGTATGGCCATCACCAAGAATATTGTTGATATGATGAACGGCAATATAGAAGTGCAGAGCGAGCAGGGTGTGGGAACACAGTTTGACGTATCTTTTATCTTCCGAATACATGTCGGGGAAGAAACGGAATATAATATTCCCGAGCTGAAAAATTGCAGGGCATTGGTGGTAGACAGCAATCCGGACAGCTGTGAGGGAATATCCAATATGCTTGGACAGATCGGTATGCGTGCCGAGTGGGCGACATCGGAAGAAGAGGCAGTAGTGCAGAGCCGGGAGGCGGCCATGTTAGGCGATGATTTCAAAGTCTATGTGATCAGTTGGATCTTGCCTGAGATTGACGGAATCGAGATTGCTCGCAAGATACGGGAAGAAATAGATAAAGAGGCAATCGTCATTATCCTGACGGCATATGATTGGGCGGACATCGAGGATGAGGCGAAGGCCGCCGGCGTTACGGCATTTTGCAACAAACCGCTGTTCCTGTCGAAGCTGCGGAAATGTCTTGACTCCATCCTGCATGGTGAACAGCTTGAGGTGCAGGAGAGCAGATTGGATATGTCACATCTGAAAGGCGCACGCATCCTTCTGGCTGAGGATGTGGATTTGAATCAGGAGATTGCCGTGGAAATTCTGGGAGATGCCGGATTTGTGACGGAAGTAGCCCGGAACGGTCAGGAGGCTGTAGAGATGGTGAAAAGATCCGATCCGGGGTATTATCAGCTTGTTCTGATGGATATTCAGATGCCGGTAATGAATGGGTATAAGGCGACTAAAGCGATCCGCAGTCTCAAAAATCGCGAACTTGCCTCAATACCGATTCTGGCAATGTCTGCAAATGCTTTTGAGGAGGATAAGCAGGAGGCTTTGCGGAGCGGTATGAACGGGCACATCGCGAAACCTATTGATATAGAAAGCATGTTTGAGACTCTGCGCAAAGTGCTGAAACCATAGAAAGGCGTAATGAAAATATTTCACAATTTCAGCTTGCTATTATTGTATAGTTGTGCTAAAATATCCCTCGGTGACAAACATGTGTCTGTGGTGCGAAGACAGAGAGGCGTGGTAATGTTATGAAGGAAACAGCCGGCTATTATGTAGTAAAACAGAAAGCCGTTCCTGAGGTGTTGCTTAAGGTCGTGGAAGCCAAGCGGCTGGTGGACTCAGGAAGGGCTTTATCCGTGCAGGAAGCGGTAGATGAGGTAGGAATCAGTCGGAGTTCTTTCTATAAATATAAGGATGATATTTTCCCTTTTCATGATAATGCGCAGGGAACAACGATCACTCTTACATTTCAGATGGACGATGAGACAGGGCTTTTGTCGGACGTGCTTAAGATCGTAGCGGACTGCGGAGCTAATATTCTGACGATTCATCAGAGTATTCCCATAAATGGTGTGGCATCTTTAAGTCTCAGCGTACAAGTGCTTCCGACTACGGGCAACGTGTCCGAGATGATTGAGGCGATGGAAGCAAAGACGGGTGTTCACAATGTGAAGATTGTGGCGAAACAATAATGTGAGAAGCGTTTTCAGACTTGCAAGGTAAGTCACAAGGGATAAAGAGAGAGGAGCAATATTATGATTCATGTAGCGGTATTAGGATACGGCACGGTGGGAAGCGGTGTTGTGGAAGTAATCGAGACAAACAAGAAAGATATCAACAAGAGGGCGGCCACGGAGCTGAATATCAAGTATATTCTGGATTTAAGGGATTTTCCGGGCGATCCGTATGAGAATAAGGTAGTACATGATTATAATATTATTCTGAACGATCCGGAAGTTACGGTGATCTGCGAGACGATGGGCGGCATTAAGCCGGCGTATGATTTTTCAAAGCAGGCGTTGCTGGCGGGGAAGAGCGTGTGCACTTCTAACAAAGAACTGGTTGCCAACCACGGACCGGAGTTGATTCGTATCGCAAGAGAGAACCACTGTAATTATCTGTTTGAAGCAAGCGTGGGCGGCGGTATCCCGATTATTCGTCCGCTTAATTATTCGCTGACAGCGGAGAAAATTGATTCCATTACGGGTATTTTAAATGGAACAACTAACTATATTTTGACTAAAATGGATAAGGAGGGTGCGGATTTCGAGGATGTGTTGAAGGAAGCGCAGGAGAAGGGATACGCAGAGAGGAATCCGGAGGCGGATGTGGAAGGTTACGATGCGTGCCGCAAGATTGCCATTCTTTCATCGCTGATGTGCGGTAAAAATGTGAAATATGAAGAAATCTACACGGAGGGGATTACCAAGATATCTGCGGCGGATTTCTTATATGCAAAGCAGATGAACAAATCCGTGAAGCTGCTTGCCATGAGCAGGGATACGGAGGATGGCTTCTTTGCGATGGTGGCACCTTTTATGATTTCCAGAGAACATCCGTTATATTGAGTGAACGATGTGATTAACGCCATCTATGTGCATGTTAATATG
>CAMWMS010000046.1 GCA_947175435.1 uncultured Lachnospiraceae bacterium
GGTGAAATTCCAAAACCGACGGTATAGTCCGGATTAAAGAAGGTGTATTGAGATTGTCAGAATAAATCTGACTTTTGATTTTTGCACTCTTTTCGTCAAATTGCTCTGTTGACATTTACAATACACCTTAATTTTAACACCTGAAAGGCATTCAGATACTTTCAAGTGTTAATTTTTTTTGAAGGAGGTATTCAAATGAATATCAGTAGAACAAAGAAACTTGTAACAATAGGTATGCTATGTGCGCTTGCGTATGTGGCAGTGGTCGTCGGACGTGTCCCTCTCGTACTCTTTCTAAAGTATGACCCCAAAGACGTTATCATAGTGATCGGCGGATTGATTTTCGGACCACTTACCTCATTTGCTATAGCAGTAATCGTCTCCGTAGTGGAAATGTTCACGATCAGCGGAACGGGAATTTGGGGGTGTATTATGAATATTATATCAAGCTGCTCCTTTGCATGCACTGCCGCATTTATTTACAAAAAGAAGCATAAACTGTCCGGCGCCATACTTGCGCTTTTATGCGGCCTAAGCTGTCAGGTTGCAGTAATGATGCTTTGGAACTATTTGATTGCCCCAATCTACATGGGTTATCCGAGAGAAGCTATTGTAAAATTGCTGGTTCCGGCCTTTTTACCGTTTAATCTGATCAAAGGCGGATTGAATGCAGCAATAACAATGCTTTTATACAAACCGGTTGTTACTGCTTTGCGCCGCTCAAATTTGATTGAAACGGAACATAATTCGGAGAAAATGCGGATAAATATCGATGTTTTATTGGTATCGCTGTTAATGATCATAACTTGTGTGTTATTGATACTTTCTTTTAATGATGTGATTTGACGCGGAAAACAGAGTGCTTTAGAACAGATTTATTTATAATATTGGGATATCGGCTCACCAAAAACTTTAAAAGGGCAGCAAAGGGTAAATAAAACCTTAGCTGTCCTTTTTTTGCTCATTCAAACCGGTACAATTCACCCTTCTCCAAATCCCGATACTCATGTTTCTCATAGTACCCGATCAATGTCTTCGCCTCGTCGCGGAGCGCAACCATGTAGACATCTTTATTCTCTTTCTCATTACGATATGTATAGATGATATTATGGTCTATGCTCTCCCCGAACCATGTCACGACCTTTTTGATCATCTCATTGGACTGCGCATTATGGCAGTCTAAAAGGCTCTGTCCCACCAGTGCCGCACCGCCGCGCTTCGCATACCGCTCTACCGCCGCGGGATTCATATAGATAATATCATGTTCCAGATTGCAGATCACCACCGCACATCTGTCCTGATCTACAATACTCTTAAAATATGATGATAAATTCATAGTGTTCTCCATGAAACTGTCTCCTTTTCTATGCTTGTTGTCAATTATAGACACATGTTGTCTGTACACCATCCAAACATTCAAATGGACTATGTATAAACTGCGCCCATGAACAATATTCGAAATAATATTTTACCATAGATCTATGCAATATGCAAAGAGACAGTAAATTGACCTTTTAAGTCAATTTACTGTCTCTTTTAATAATACTCATTTCTGCGCAGATACAAATCCTGCGTATGAAAAATTTATTTTCCCAACTACCTTTGTTTCTTTTCACCTCCGCGCCACAGCCTAAGCTCAGAGGGGAGTTAATATCTGAAGGAACCCCTCAAAAAGCGTTGGCACTTGACGAGGTATTTCACGAGTCTAGTGTCCACTACGCTTTTTGCGGAGCGAAAGCGCGGTGAAGCAGATATTAACTCTCCTCTGAGCGACCGATTTAGACAACGTAAGAAAAGCAACCTATTCCTACACTAAATACACAATAATCGAAACGACCGTACTGGTCAATCCAACACATGCTTCGTAGGGAATCAATTTCATTCTTTCCTTTATACTCATTCCAGCCGCCCCACCGGTCGCATGGAAAAATGAGCCGTGCGGTAGAGAATCAATTACCGTTGCACCAGCATGAATCATAGCACCTGCCGACAACGCCGGTATACCGGCTTCCAACAGTGTTCCCGCAAATGTCTGTGCACCGATGGTTGCACCCGCCGTAGTAGACGCTGTCGCACCCGCCATCAGGATTCCCGCGATCGGAGCAAGAATAAACGCCGGCATATTCATCACTTCCAACAGAGAGATCACATCATATTGCAATGCCGAGGCCTTGATGATCCCTGCAATCGTTCCGGTTCCGATCAGCAAGATGGAAACTCCTGTCACTTTGCCGAGACCAAATTCCGCATACTCCTTAAATTTATGTATGTTTTTGCAAGCAAGGGCACAGACAAGTCCTCCCAGCGGAAGTGCAATCAAAGGATCGATCACAATTGAAAATAACGGGCGCAGCGAGAGAAGCAGAACCACTACCAGAGGACCGGCAACTGCCTGTATAAAAGAGGGAAGTTCTTTATTATCCCTGTTCTCCAAATCCTGCTCGCCAACCAAGGCTCCCTGCTTTTTTGACAATACCGTGGCAAGGATAATTGCTACGACAAGTGCAAATACCGCCGGAATCACATTTGCCAGCATCAAAGAAGTTAAATCTACCCCAAATGCTTCTGAAACAGCAATCGTATTTGGATTTGGCGAAATAATATTCCCCGCCTTGCCACCGCCGATCATTGCCAGCAGCAGAGAAGGCTTATTGTACCCTGCCTTTTTCCCGATCGCCAGGGCAATCGGCGCAACCGTGATAACAGATATATCGATAAAAACGCCCACCGCACATATAATCATAGTTGCAAGAGCAACCGCTATAATTGCACGTTTTTCTCCGAGTTTCTGCACGATCACTTCAGCAATTTTTTCCGCCGCACCGGTCTTGATCAGCGTCCCCGCCAGAATGCCGGAAGTCATGATCCTCAAGACAGAGGAAATCATGCTCTGTGAACCGCTGACCATGGTGTCTACTGTCAGCACAAGATTTCCGCTTCCGACGATACCGCCGACCAATGCACCTAGAATTAAGCTGTAAGCAGGCTGCACTTTTTTAATAATCAGGAAAATGGCCACAGCCATTCCGCATAACGCACCGATTGTTGAAAAATCATAATTCATCGCTTATCTTCTCCTTTCTCATTTCTCATTTCTTCATCCGAATATTTATCAGCCGGAATACCTGCTCTGCCGTATCCGAAAGATTTGCCTTTGCATTCTCCGGTTTCATCGCCTCATCCAGTGTAACAATACTCCGCAAAATGGGGAAGAATGCGTCAATTCCGTTTTTATTACATTCCGTTGCCTCTTTTGTAACGCTTCCTGCAAATGCAATGACCGGAATCTGATGTTTCCCTGCAAGTCTTGCCACGCCCACAGGAGCCTTGCCCATAGCCGTCTGTCCATCCAGTCGTCCCTCGCCTGTCACGACGATATCAGCGTCTTCCATGTACTGTTCAAGCCTTGTCTCTTCCAGAATAATTTTAATACCGGATTCCAGCACCGCATTGGTAAATGTGAGGAACGCAAATCCCATTCCCCCTGCCGCACCGGTTCCCGCCTGCTTGGGCGCTGCCTTCGGATACTTTTCTCTGGCCAGTGACGCATAATAAGCCAGCCATTTGTCCATCTGCATAATCATAGATGGCGTCGCGCCTTTCTGGGGACCATAGACCGCACTGCACCCCGTCTCTCCGCAAAGAACATTTGTCACATCACATGCCACCCGAAATTCACACTCCGCCAATTCGGGAATTACATATGTATCTGTGATCTTTTCCAGCCGTTCCAGCCCTTTCGCCCCAAACGGTACCTGATTTCCCTCTTTGTCCAGAAATCCAAACCCTAATGCCTGCAGCATCCCCACGCCGCCGTCATTAGTAGCACTGCCACCAATCCCGATGATAAAACGGCGGCACCCCTTTGCAATCGCGTCTTTAATCACTTCACCGACCCCATAAGTCGTTGTATGCAGCGGATTCCGTTTTTCCTCTGGGACTAAAGTAATTCCCGCCGCGCCGGACATTTCAATCACAGCCGTTTTTGTTTCTTCAATGATTCCATACCCGCAGTTTACCGGTGTGCCCAGCGGTCCTGTTACCTGAACTTCATGCATCTTACCGTTCATTCCGCATACGAGTGCATCCACAGTCCCTTCTCCGCCGTCTGCCAGCGGCCTTATGACCACTTCCGCCTGTGGATCTGCCTTGTGGATTCCCTCTGCAATCGCCTGCCCTGCTTCCATGGAGCTTAGACTGCCTTTCAACGAATCAATTGCGACTACTGCCTTCATTATGTTTTCCCCCATTCTTTTTTATTCCCCGTATCATGCTTACGGGTATTGCCTTGTTGAGTATAGTATATAATAATTTATGTCCAAAATATATGTTCTATAGAACAATTCTATTTCCTTTTTTGACATAATATTGTTTCATAGGACATATTCTGCTAAAATAAAAAGAAAAGTGAACTAATACATATTCTTAGTTTGCTGCCGGCAATCTGTAAGACATTATATGATATGGCATTGCTTTGCAAATACATAACACACGAGCCAAATGTAATTGCGGCTGATTTTCAGGGGGGATAAATATGATACGAATAATCGATGAAGCTCTGGCTTTTCAAGTAGTGAATACTGTAAAAGATGTCTGTGGACAGGATATTAATTTTATTAATAAGTCCGGCATTATTTTTGCCAGCACTAATCCGAATAGGATCGGCATTTTCCACGAGATCGGACATAAGGCGGCTCTGACGGGAACTATGATAGAAGTCAGCTCCGACGACAGCTTTGACGGAACCCGGAAAGGAATTAACCTGCCGGTCTATTACAATCACGAGTTATTAGCTGTCATCGGCATCTCAGGGGAACCCGATCTTATCAGAAAGTATGCCCATCTCGCGGAACGCATTACAAACTTACTGATTCGGGAACGGGAACTTGGCATGACCAGCCGGAATCAGGCTGATAAAAAGCATTTTGTGATTGATTCGCTGATCCGGAAAACCAACATCAATATGAATTATCTCCATTCCTGCCTGCAGGAGTTTCATATAGACTCTAAGACAGACAAGAGGCTGATACTGATCAAAGCCGACACCCGGAACCAGACGGTAAATCAGTCACTTCTGGAACAGAAAATCAATCACATATTCCAAATACTCTCAATCAGCCTTTACACCTTTTATTACCCAAATGAATATCTGGCTGTTATAGACGCGGAAATGTTTGAGAAGAACGCTTATATGCTGAATCGGTTTGCTGTAGATCATAAAAATGTGCTGAAGATTGCCGTAGGGAAATCCTGCTCCATATACCAGCTGGCAGATTCCCACGCCTCGGCGCTTACAACGTTAAAACATATTTCTGTCAATACGGAAGGGTTTCTTTTATTTGATGACCTGACGTTGGAAATCATTTTTTCCGGATTGAATGAAACAGAAAAGGAAGAATTTCTGTCAAAAACCATCTCGTCCCTGTCAGAAGATGATCTTCGGCTTGTGCAGGCATATTTTGATGAAAATATGTCTCTGGTCAATACCGGAAGGCGCTTATTTTTACATAAAAATACGTTGCAGTATAAGCTGAACCATATTTATCGGAAATGCGGGCTGAATCCCCGGTGCTTCAAAGACGCTATATTACTGTATCTGGCACTGAAACTGGTGCCTGAAGAGAGGAGTTCACTGTAGACGGGTCTACCCTTTTTCACCATCCACTTAGATTTGCATATGTAGAGAAGAAAAACCCTGCGATTGCCGAAACAGTCGCAAGGTTTTTTCACTTTCTCATTTATCTTTTACTGCACATACATATTCGTATACCCCATCAGGCTCTCGTCCACCTCCCTGGCGCACTCCCGCCCCTGACGGATCGCTTTGACCACAAGTGACTGCCCTGTATGCATATCGCCCGCGGTAAACACTTTGTCCACGCTGGTGGCAAACTTCCCGCTGTCCGTCTTCACATTCGTCCTGCCGTCCAGTTCCACCTTGAAAGCGTCAGTGACATATTTCTGGCTTCCCAGAAATCCTGCCGCAATCAATACGATCTGCGCATCCAGCACCTTCTCGCTGCCCGCCACCTCTTTCATGTTCATGCGTCCGGTCTTCTCATCTTTTTCCCATGTCAGTGAGACAATCTTAACAGCCTTCAAATTGCCATTCTTATCCTTTACAAACTCCTTGACCGTAGACTCATAAATACGCGGGTCATGCCCGAAGACTGCGATGGCCTCCTCCTGACCGTAGTCAGTCTTGCATACCTTCGGCCACTGCGGCCACGGGTTGTTGTCGGCGCGCTTGTCAGGAGCCTTAGGCATCATCTCAATCTGCGTGACAGATTTCGCCCCATGACGGATCGCCGTACCCACACAGTCATTGCCGGTGTCGCCGCCGCCGATAATCACCACGTCTTTGCCCTTGGTGTCCACATACTGTTTATCCTGAAAATCAGAATCCAACAGACTCTTCGTATTTCTGGTCAAAAAATCTACCGCAAAGTAAATCCCCTTGGCATCCCTGCCGGGCGCGGTAATGTCCCTTGGCTGGGAAGAACCGCAGCAAAGTACAACACGGTCATATTCTTTCAGGAGTTTCTCAGCCTTCATGTCCTTACCGATATCCGTTCCCGTCACAAAAGTGACTCCTTCCGCTTCCATCACCTTGATCTTCCGGTCAATGATATGCTTCTCCAGCTTCATATTCGGAATACCGTACATTAATAATCCGCCTATCCTGTCCGAACGCTCGAATACAGTCACCGAATGTCCCCTCTTATTGAGTTGATCCGCCACAGCAAGCCCCGAAGGCCCGCTGCCCACTACCGCTACCGTCTTGCCCGTCCTCACCTTGGGCGGCTGCGGCGCCGCATAACCTTTCTCATAAGCATTCTCAATAATAGCGTACTCGTTCTCCTTCGTGGAAACGGGATCATCGTTCAGCCCGCAGGTACAAGCCGCCTCACACAATGCCGGACACACTCTGGAAGTAAATTCTGGAAAATTATTAGTCTTGTGCAGACGCAGATAAGCCTGCTCCCAATTTCCCGTATACACCAGATCATTCCACTCCGGTACCAGATTATGAAGCGGACATCCCGAAGTCATCCCGCAAAGCGTCACACCCGACTGACAGAACGGCACCCCGCAGTCCATACACCGCGCTCCCTGTAACTGCTGTTCCTCCATACTCAAATGTTCATGAAATTCATTAAAATTCTTAATGCGCTGTTTCGGACTCACATCCTTAGAAACCCTGCGCTCATAATCCAAAAAACCAGTTGGTTTTCCCATGGTATTCTCCTCCTGTCTATCACACTTCCCTATTACATTTCTGAGTTACAAAAGATATATCAATAAATTCCCGCAAGCAGATAAATCAAACTCTTCTTACAACCAATGCCGGCAGATAAAACACGCTCTCATAACCTACGCAGGCAGATGAAACAAACTGCTCTCTCATGGCCTGCGCAGGAAAATGAGATTTTCTTAATATTCCGTCCAATCCCCAGCAATTTCGGGACACGGAAGTCCCGAAAAGTCCGATCTGAGCCCGGATGGCGAATGTCGAACGGTTGCGTCCGCCATT
Organism: uncultured Lachnospiraceae bacterium; assembly: GCA_947175435.1. GTDB lineage: Bacteria > Bacillota > Clostridia > Lachnospirales > Lachnospiraceae > UBA3282. The sequence continues at coordinate 7,535 of CAMWMS010000046.1, forward strand.
CTCAACCTCACCGGAATATTTTAGAAAATCCATTTGACGAAGCCCGACATGAGAGAGCAGTTTGTTCCATCTGCCCTCCCACTGTCATGCACATCTTACGCTTTCTTCGCCGCATAAAACGCCTCAATCTGCGCCTGCTCCGCACTAAGCCCCTTCTCTTCCATCTGCACGATCAATTTCAACATCTTCTCATAGTCATGCGGAATGATTTTCTTAAACCTCGGCAGATACTCTCCGAAATTGTCCAGAATCTCCTTTCCCTTGACGGAATTCGTATAAGCCACATGCTCCTTAATCATCTCTTTTAACTCAAGCACATCATATTTGGAAGTAATCTCATAAGAAGAAACCATTTCCTTATTGGTTTTCGTATACAAATCATTGTTCTCATCCAGCACATAGGCAATACCGCCGCTCATGCCCGCAGCAAAGTTCTTACCCACAGTTCCCAGCACTGCCACTCGCCCACCGGTCATATACTCGCAGCCGTGATCACCCACGCCCTCTACTACCGCAAGGGCACCTGAATTACGCACGCAGAAACGCTCGCCTGCCACACCGTTAATGAACGCTTTGCCGGATGTTGCTCCATAGAGCGCCACGTTACCGATGATAATATTCTCGTCCTGTTTAAATTTCGATCCTTTCGGCGGATAGACGATGAGCTTACCGCCGGAAAGCCCCTTACCGAAATAATCGTTGGAGTCGCCCACCAGCTCTAGCGTCAGTCCCTTAGGGATAAAAGCACCGAAGCTCTGGCCGCCGGAACCGTTACATAAGATCCGGTAAGTATCCTCTTCTAACCGATCTCCGAATCTTCTGGTGATCTCGGAACCGAAAATCGTTCCGAAGGTACGGTCGGTATTGGACACATCCACCTCAAGGCTTCTCTTCTGCCCTGTCTCAAGCGCCTTGGAAAGCTGCTTTAACAACACTTTCTCATCCAGTGTCTTCTCCAGTTCGAAATCATACACCTGCTTCGGATCGAAAATACATTTCTCCTTGCTTCCCTCATAGGGATTGCTTAGGATCAAGCTCAAATCCACCTGCTTCTGGCGATCCGTCAGATGATCCTTGATCTTCAAAAGTTCTGTTCTGCCCACCAGCTCATCTACCGTGCGGACACCCAGTTTCGCCATATATTCCCGCAGCTCCTGCGCGATAAATCTCATGAAATTCTCCACATATTCCGGTTTGCCCGTAAACCGTTTGCGAAGCTCCGGATTCTGGGTTGCCACACCCACGGGACAGGTATCTAAGTTACATACCCTCATCATGACACAGCCCATAGTTACAAGGGGTGCCGTCGCAAAACCGAACTCCTCCGCTCCGAGGATCGCCGCAATAGCCACGTCACGACCACTCATCAGCTTACCGTCTGTCTCAATGCGAACCTTGTTACGCAGACCATTCTGGATCAATGTCTGGTGTGTCTCCGCCAAACCGAGCTCCCACGGAAGTCCCGCATTGTGGATCGAATTGCGGGGTGCCGCGCCCGTACCGCCGTCATAGCCGGACACGAGAATGACCTGTGCTCCCGCCTTGGCCACACCGGCTGCAACCGTGCCCACGCCCGCCTCAGATACCAGCTTCACGGAAATACGTGCTCTCGTATTCGCATTCTTCAAGTCATATATCAACTGCGCCAGATCCTCGATCGAATAAATATCATGGTGCGGCGGCGGAGAGATCAGGCCTACGCCGGGCGTGGAATGTCTGGTCTTGGCAATCCACGGGTACACCTTGCCGCCGGGCAAGTGACCGCCCTCGCCGGGTTTCGCCCCCTGTGCCATCTTGATCTGTATTTCCTGTGCGCTGTTTAAATATTTACTGGTCACACCGAACCGTCCCGATGCCACCTGTTTGATTGCGGAGCAGCGATTTAATCCGTCCGCTCCCACAGTCAGTCTGTCGTCATCCTCACCGCCTTCTCCGGAATTGGATTTGCCGTGCAGCCTGTTCATGGCAATGGCCATCGTCTCATGGGCTTCTTTGGAGATAGAACCATAGGACATAGCACCTGTCTTAAATCTTGTGACAATCGTGTCAACTGCCTCCACTTCCTCTATCGGCACGGGTTTCTTCGCATAATTGAAGTCCATCAGACCTCTCAGATTCTTAATGCTCTCTTCATTATTGACCGCTGCCGTATACTGTTTGAAGATTTCGTAATCTCCCCGTCTCGTTGACTCCTGTAGTAAATGAATCGTCTCTGGATTATATAAATGCTCATCTGCACCGCTGCGCATCTGGTGATGTCCAGGGTTATCCAGCGTCAAATCCGTAGATAGACCGAGTGGGTCAAAAGCCATGGAGTGGAGTGTATCCGCCTCTTTCTCGATATCTTTTAAAGTAATCCCGCCCACGCGGCACACAGTGTTCGTAAAGTACTTGTTGATCACATCCTTGTCTATACCGATGGCCTCGAAGATCTTGGACCCCTGATAAGACTGGATCGTAGAGATACCCATCTTGGAAGCGATCTTCACAATGCCGTGCAGGACTGCGTCATTGTAGTCATTCACCGCCGCATAATAATCTTTATCCAGCATATGATTGTCGATGAGTTCTTTGATACTCTCCTGTGCCAGATAAGGGTTGATGGCCGAAGCACCGAATCCCAGAAGCGTCGCAAAATGATGCACCTCGCGGGGTTCCGCGGACTCTAAGATGATATCCACGCTTGTTCTTTTCTTCGTGCTTACCAAATGCTGCTGCAAGGCTGACACTGCCAGCAGGGAGGGAATCGCCACTCTGTTCTCATCCACACCGCGGTCGGACAAAATCAATATATTAACGCCATCCCGGTAAGCTCTGTCTACTTCCACAAACAGTCTGTCGATCGCCTTCTCCAGACTGGTATTCTTATAGTAAGTGATCGGCACCACTTCCACTTTAAACCCGTCAGACTTCATATTCTTGATCTTGAGCAGATCAGTGTTCGTCAGGATCGGGTTATGCACTTTTAACATATTACAGTTCTCCGGCACTTCCTCTAACAAATTACCGTCCCTGCCCAGATAGACCGTTGTGGAAGTCACCACTTCCTCACGGATGGCATCGATGGGCGGATTGGTCACCTGCGCGAATAACTGTTTAAAATAGTGGAACAACGGATGGTGCGCTCTGGACAGCACCGGAATCGGCGTATCCACACCCATGGCCGCGATCGCCTCCGCACCGTTTCTCGCCATCGGCAGAATGCTGGTCTTCAGCTCCTCGTAGGTATAACCGAAAGCCTTCTGCATACGCTGCCTCTCTTCGTCGGTATATTCCGGTACACGCTGATTCGGAATCTTCAACTCCTTAAGCGCTACCAGCTTGCTGTCCAGCCATTCACCGTAAGGACGGGCCGATGCATAATGCTCCTTTAACTCATCATCGTCAATGACTCTGCCCTGCAGGGTGTCTACCAGAAGCATTTTGCCCGGATGCAGCCTCTCCTTCTCCACGATCTTGGAAGGATCGATGTCCAGTACACCCACCTCAGAGGACAGAATCAGGGTGTCATCGTCTGTGATCATATATCGTGACGGACGTAGACCGTTCCGGTCAAGTACCGCACCCATAATATCTCCGTCGGAAAAGAGAATGGATGCCGGGCCGTCCCAGGGTTCCATCATGGTCGCATAATATTGGTAGAAATCCCTTTTCTTCTGCGTCATGGTCTTGTTGTTCTCCCATGGCTCGGGAATCGTGATCATGACAGCAAGCGGCAACGGCATGCCGCTCATCACAAGGAACTCCAGCGTATTGTCGAGCATTGCGGAATCGGAACCGGAAGCATTGATGGCCGGCAGGATCTTATGCATCTGCCCCTGCAAGTGCTCGGACTCCATATTCTCCTCGCGGGCCTGCATCTTATCGGCATTGCCGCGGATCGTATTGATCTCCCCGTTATGCACGATAAACCTGTTCGGATGGGCACGCTCCCAGCTCGGATTCGTGTTGGTGGAGAATCGTGAGTGCACGATGGCAATCGCCGACTCATAATCCTGATCCTGCAGATCGGAGAAAAAGGTGCGAAGCTGCCCCACCAGGAACATTCCCTTGTATACGATCGTCCTGCTGGACAGACTGACCACATAAGTCACGTCTGTAGACTGTTCAAATGTTCTCCGTAATATGTACAGTTTTCTGTCGAAATCAAGCCCCTTAGATACATTCGCCGGTTTCCTGATAAAAGCCTGCATAATACACGGCATACACCCTACTGCCTTATGCCCTAACACGGAAGGCACGGTCGGCACCGTACGCCAGCCCAAGAACTGCAATCCCTCTTTCTCGGCGATAATCTCAAACATCTTCTTCGCCTGATTGCGCTGCAGCTCATCCTGTGGGAAGAAAAACATACCCACACCGTACTCGCGCTCGCCGCCGATCTCTATTCCAAGCGCCTTCGTTACTTTAACCATAAACTTATGTGGCATCTGGGTCAGAATCCCGACGCCGTCACCGGTCTTGCCCTCTGCATCCTTGCCGGCTCTGTGCTCTAAGTTTTCCACGATCTTAAGCGCATTCTCGACAATGACACGGCTCCTTCGTCCTGTAATGTTCCCGCAGGCGCCGATTCCGCAGTTGTCATGTTCAAATTCCATGCGGTGAAGAGGCGCTTCCGGAACGGTTGTCTTCACATCAAACATAATTACCTCCCTGTCGAAGCAAAAGTTTTGTGCTTCTTTCAATATATCCCTTGGTTGTATTTCATGCTAATAAGCACAAAAAGAGGTCGCAAAGGAAACACATTGCGCTCCTTTGCGACCTGCATGTATAATATACAACACTTTTGGGCGGTTGTAAACATAGACTTTTTTGAGAATTGTCAGATTATTTTACAATTCGTGTTTTTCAAACGCAATTGTGTAACATCTGCGGTATTTGTTTCAAAATTGGTATATGATTTGTATGTCATGAAAACGGCTGCTCTCACTCTAACACAAACCGCATGATCACCGGATCATGATCCGAATACTCATACCCGCAATCCATATTCCGATATTCATGGACAATCACATTATCCGAAATGATAAACCCGTCCAGCGTGACTGTGTAGGTCTCCCCTTCCTTATACGGACTATCGGCGCTTCTGCAGGATTCATGCGCAATATCCTCCGGCGTTTCGGCATAGTCAAGCGCCATACAGAAGCCTTCGGGAATCTTCTCCCGCGGAAACAGATATGCCCATTCCGGTGCATTCTCCGTAGCTTCCTCTTTCACGTTATGATTATAATCGCCGCCGCAGATCACATAGTTTCCCGCCTGATAATCCGCCGCCATATCTTCAAACAGCATGGAAAGTTGTCCTTCCCTGATTTCATCGTTGCTGCCGTAAGCCGACAGATGCACGTTATAGAGACACAGGAATTTACCGTTTTCCGTCGGAATCCGCGAAATCGAATAGCATCTGTCCAAATCTACAAATTTGCTGAGCGACTCCGATATCGGAAAGCTCCGCCGCATCGTCTCCGTAATCTCTCCTCTCGCATAAGTCACCATACCGGCTATGTTCGCACCATGCGGCTGCCATGGCGGAAAAAACAGGAACGGAGAATCGTAGTTTTGTGCAAAATCATAATAATACCCTTTGATAAACTGATTCAGAATCTCCAATTCATCTATATGGTAGCTTCTCGTACCGTCCCGATCAACTTCCTGCACCAGTATAAAATCCGGATCCATATCGCTGATCAACGTCCCCATTGCAGAGACATTAGCCAGAACGCTTTCCTCATCCCTGCCCCATGAGTATTTCCCGCCGTCCATGAAGAAACTATAATCCTTCGTGTAAGCACCAAACCCGATATTGTAGGTCATAATCAGATACTCTTCGCACGGTCTGACCTGAAATTCCCGGTCAAAATCTTCTTCCGCCCCGCTTTTATTGACTTCAAGAGTCAAATAATCCGGTAAGCGGTCATACGCAATCAATACATAGGCGCAATACCCGCCAATCAGTAATATGAGCCCCGCCAATACAGCCAATATGATCTTTATGCTTTTCTTTCCCTTTTTCAATATCCTAATCCTCCTCCGGCGGGTCCGTCTCTTCCACCGGCTCGCCCACATTCATTTTCGACCGATCATTTCCCGCTTTCCCCGATTATATCCGGATTTCCATACCGCAGTGCAGCTGTATAAGCCGTTCACCCAGAATCGGTTTCATCAGATCTATCGCTTTTTGACCCGTACAATGCCCTGTATAAAAGACAGTATTTGTTTTCCCAAGCTCCTCTGCCGTCTGCAGGATCACCGCCTTCTCCTCTTCCGTATAATCACTTTTCTTCATCATATGGAATCCGCTGATTACGATATCCGGCGCGCCTCCGTATATTTCCCGATACCGGTCCAGAATATTTAGAATGCCGTTATGTGCGCAGCCGGAAATCAATGCTTTCTGAGTCCCCTGTATCACAAGGCACTGCTCATGTCCGAACTCATCCTGCCTGTTCTCCCCGTCTACCCGCATCGACAGCCCGATATTGCTCTGCGGCCAGAACTTCCTGCCCGTGATCCCTGTAAAAAGGGATATCTCCCCGTCAATCTCAAGGTCGCCGGACAGTTTTTCCACCAGCGGTAACAAGCCGATCGCTTTATCAATTCCGATATAGCGCTCGTCATGATAATAGTCGAAAAGCGCACTTTGCTGCATATAGACGACTGCCTCATGATTCCTATCCCGAAAAGACATCAGTCCGCCGGAATGGTCGTAATGACCGTGACTTAGCACGACGATATCTATCTCCGATAAGTCCACGCCCAACCGTTCTGCATTTACCCATGTCTTATCGCTCGCTCCCGTATCCATGAGGATCCTGTGCTTCTTAGTTTCTATATAGAGGCTCAGTCCGTGTTCATACTCACACTGTGGATTGCCGCAAGTATCTTCCACCAATACTTTGATATACATTTTCTTCTCTTTTCCGGAAAAATCAAACGGTCAACCCTTCTTTCGGATTGACCGCCGTAACAATTCTGCCTTCCGCTTTCCTCTCTTCCTCTTCCTATTGCAAAATCTGGTTCGTCTCAACGATCATATTCTCGACATTCTTGGCGAGCTGTGCCAGCTCCTCCATGGACATCTTGATGCTCCTGCTATTGTCAGAAGTTGATCTGACTCCCTCTATCGCACCGCCGGTCACATTAATCAGATTCTGAACCGTATCATCAAAATTCTGTATAATCTGATTCACGTTCTCAATCGCACTCTTAACTTCTCCGTCACTCTCTTTTGCATTGCCGACGGATGCCTTGGAATTATCGGAAAGTTCACGTATATTAGTAGCTACAACCGCAAAACCGCGCCCGGCCTCGCCGGCTCTTGCTGCCTCGATGGCCGCATTCAATGAGAGCAGATTGATCTTGCCCGCAATCTTCTCGACATTCTGTGTCATTTCATTGTACTTCGCAACGCTCGTATTGATCGCCTGCATCGCCTGCGTGATCTCCTGATTCATCCGACTCAGCTCTTCCATCTGAGTTGACACATTTGTCATATCCTGTGAACTCTTGTTGCTTTCCGCCTGAATCTGCTCGGCTTCCTGTTTAACTATTTCAATATTTTCAGCAAGATTTCCGAATACACGCATAAGCTCGTCATTCATTGCCAGAACTTTTTCGTTCACCTCGTTGACTTTACGACGTTCCTCCTGAATGGATTTCATCATAAACTCATGGCAGTTCTCTGGTGTATTGACGCCACGTGCGACAGCAATCGCCATATCACGGCAGGATTGATAACCGCAGGAATGGCAGTCAAAGCTTTTTTCCTCCTTAGTATGCTTGCCGAGAAGTGCAAATGCATCCTCGATCTCACGCTCCGTAACATCCGCTTTATGAATATTATAACGCTTGTATGTACGTACATAATCATCTAAATTAAGCGTTCTGTCAAACTCGGCAAATTGCTGATCCACGCCCTTCTTAGTCGTATTGGCCTTGCGGACCTTTCTCGCGTGCTGCTCCACGTCATGCATGATGTTATTCATGGCGAACCGTTGATAGTGCACACCCGTTGCCGGTCCGCCGTTGCAGCCGTCTCCGCAGTTAAGAACATCAAACAGATCCGGCTTATCCGACTCTCTGAGCGTACTGTATGTCTCCATATCATGATACAGCGACTCCGGCCCCTCCGACGTAATTACATTCATACTCGGCGCATGCGTCAGGATATTAACCATCAAACCACCCGGTTTCGGATAGATCGCACCTTCTAATCCCTGTGAGCCGTCAAACTCAAATTCACTGTATATCTTAACATCCGGCAGTCTTACATTGTTCTGCGCAAAATATTGTCTCAAGTGCTCCATTGTCACATTGTAATCCACAAGACCTGTCTCACGGAACTCCTCGATTTTGGCAATACAGGGAGAGATTGCCGCTATTTTCCCCTTATATCCCAGCACCTTCTTCATATAAACCGCAAGGCACAGCATAGGGCTGTGTATCGGTGAAAGATTGGAAAAAAGCTCCGGCTTATGCCTCTGCACATAGTTTACCACCGCCGCACAGGGCTGTGAGATCAGTTTCTTCCCCGGATTCCTCTCCAGATACCGCAGGTGCGCCCATGTACAGATATCCGCACCGAAACTCACGTCATAAATCTTCTTAATGCCATGATCGGACAACCATTGCAGCGCATGCCGCCAGTTCCCGTCAAAGGCTATTTTAATGGAAGGCGCGGCAATCAACGCAATCTCCTGTCCCCTGTGCAGATCTGCCAGGAACTGATCCGTATCATCCACATACGTCCTCGCATCATGCGAACATGCCTTAATGCATGCCCCGCACTTAATGCATCGGTCATCATCTATGAGAATTTTAAGCCGCCCTTCTTCATCCATACGGGCAATATTAGCATCCCCTACCGGACATGCGCGCACACAGGCGTTACATCCGACACATTTGTTTACATCTACGTTAATAATACTCATGAATTCTCCTCCGTGCTTTGATACAGTATTTTCGTAAAAATAATGCTAAATTTTCCGTATGACGGAGCAGCTTTTTTAGGCAAAATACATATATAAATTATAAAATGTCCGGCATTGCATGTCAATATGCGAAATGTCTTACTCTGTATTTCACTTTGCTCTGTATTATGATTATATAAAAAATTGTGTCTTCTCGATAATAACAACGCAAACTACGGAACCTGCAAGCAGAGCCGCACAGCCGGGCACCGTAAAAAGCATTCCATGCAGCGCCGCGCTTTGGGCGATCGAGTACACTATAAAATTCGCTGTGGCATGAAACAGGCATGGGATGACAAAGCTATGCATCCGTTCATACAAATATGCCATCAGAACGCCCATGCACCCGCCGTACAATCCCTGCACCGGATTACCATGATAGATTCCGAATAACACGCCCGATGCGACGATCGCTGCCACATGCGGGAAATAACGCCTCATACGGTTAAAGATCAGCCCGCGGAAGACGATCTCCTCCGTAATCGGAGAAATCAGCCCGAACAGAATCATACCCGCTCCGAGCATGACACTGTACTGTTGTCTGGCCACATCCTGATAGCTTGCGGAGGACTCGACTATTCCGGTCAATGCAAGCAGGACATTGAGTCCCAGAGACGATGCGGCGGCAAGCACGATCGTGAGAACTATCTGCATAGCCGCTACGCCATACTTTCCACTCCCAGCACGTTTCTCCGTGACGCTCATATTATCTGCCGTCATATCGATCCCGTATACAGATTGTTTATGTTCTCTCAGCTCACGCCGCAGCATCGGAATAAGCGGCAGAACACCGATCAGCATAGACAGTCCACTGACCAGACTGGTCACCGTTTCCGCATACTTCGTCAAACCGGTCTGATACTCCTCCCCGAGTCCTCCCGCAATCGCCCGACATAAAGATATGAGCAGAATAAATACCACACTGTAGAGAACGTAAAAAAAGATAAAAGGCTGGAAAATTTCCCATATTCTATTGAACCAATGATTGTTTTGATCGCTATTCATAATAGCCATTCTTTCCTTCCCTTTTTGTCAATCACATGTCCGGAATCCCCAGCTGCCTGACGATCAGATTCGTAACTGTGCACATTCTTCTCATGATCAATGCTATCTTCACACTCTGCATTGAAACCGTTCCGGTCGCTTCGATGTTCCCTTTCACCTGCATGCAGCTTTTAACGTTTACCTAATTTTACTAAATATTAATATGAAAAACTACCATTTCTTTTTCTATTTTTATAACTTCTTTTCACTTATAATCCGCCCTCCCCATAACGCGAAACCGCCCGCCGGTATCAATTCCGGCAGGCGGTTCCTATTTATGAAAAATGTGGGTTGAAAAGTGGGCCATTATGCATGATCCCGTATCTTCTTCCTGATCGGAAGAATACAGGACGGCGATACACTAAGTTCATCAATTCCCATCTCTATAAATTTATCCGTAAGCTCCAGATCCGCTCCCAGCTCACCACAGATTCCTACCCATGCACCACCTTTATGTCCGTTCTCGATCACCATCTGTATCATACGGAGGATCGCAGGATGGTGGGCATCATAGATATCATCCAGCTTAGCGTTCTGTCTGTCGATCGCAAGCGTGTACTGGGTCAGATCATTGGTTCCAATACTGAAAAAGTCCACTTCTTTTGCCAGCTCTTCACTGACCATTACAGCGGCGGGCGTCTCGATCATGATGCCAAGCTCCACTTCTCCGTATGCGACGCCGTTCTCGTCCAGTTCTTGCTTGACTTCCTTCACGATCTCTTTGATCCGTTTTACCTCATTCACAGAAATGATCATGGGGAACATAATTCCGATATTGCCGTAAGCACTGGCGCGGTACAATGCACGAAGCTGTGCCTTAAAGATGTCGATGCGCTTCAGGCAGATACGGATCGCCCGATATCCCATAGCCGGATTATCCTCTTTATCCAGACCGAAGTAGTCAATCTGCTTGTCAGCACCGATATCCAGTGTTCTGATAATTACTGTCTTGCCTGCCATCGTTTCCGCTACGGAACGATAAACTTTAAACTGTTCATCTTCCGTCGGATAGTCATTTTTTTCCAGATACAGGAATTCGCTT
>CAMWMS010000047.1 GCA_947175435.1 uncultured Lachnospiraceae bacterium
GGTCCTGATCCTGACGAAACCGGAGCATGTCCTTCGCACTTCCGAGCAGGATGTACGCTTGGCTGCCGGAATTCGAAAGAGATATCCGCTGGCCGCAGAAAAGCTGTGTGAGCGGGCGAAGCGGTATAACGAGAGCGTTGCGCGGGCGCAGGAGTACGCAAAGCAAGGCCGGGTGCTGATCATTGCGCCAGATGATACCTGCGGGGTAGATACCCTGAGACGTGATAAAAATGCTTTGCACAAGCTCTATCAAAAGGGATACTATGATGCACAAAGGATATCAGCGTTTATAAAAGATTAGAGTAGACAGGCCAATAATTCAATATCAGCATGGCAGCGCCAAGCACAGTAAGTACTACGCCTGTCACGAGTCCAACCGTACGGTTTTTAACCCGGTTGGCAAACTGTGCGGAAACAAGAGAGGCCGCAGTTGCAACAACAATACAGATCAGCAGGACATTCCAGCGTTCCAGAATGATTGTCGGGTGGATGATGATATGGCTGACCGATGCAATAAGCGCCGTAAAAGTCATAATAAAAGTACTCGTTCCGACAGCAGTTTTCAGTTCCATGCCGAGGAACGCGGTAAACACGACAAGCATCATCATACCGCCGCCAGTCCCCACAAACCCTGTGCCGAATCCAATGGTCAGACCGAAAAAAAGGGATATGGCTACGCCTTTTAGGTCAAGTTTCTCTCCCTTAACCACTGTATTTTCCCGTGACGTGTCCGGTTTTATCAGAAAACGGATACCAATGAAAAATGTAAGAAACAACGTAAAACTGCCTAATACTACATTTCCTGCAAGCCACGCCACGTAACTGCCCACGGTACTCATAGTGAGGATACATGTCAGCATGATCCAGCCACGTTTCAAGTCAATATTCTTATGCTTCCCATACGTAATTGTTGTTACTGCCGATCCAAGAATATCTGATGCAAGAGCAATGGCAGTAGCCTGATAAGCGCCGGTTTCTCCGTTAAAGCTCGGACAAAGTACAATCAGTATCGGCACCATTACGGTTGCCGCTGACAGTCCCGCAAGACCTGTACCTATCCCTGCCCCAAGCGCTGCAATAACATACCATATGTATTCCATAGACTCTCCTCATCCAATTTTACAATGAAATAATGTTATCTTTACATATCTGCCTCAGCATCGATAAAATGCAGATGTACCAGCCATCTGCATTTTATCCGTACCGCTATGTAATCTGACACTTCCTAAAAGTTCTTAAATACATTCGTTTCCTTTTGCAGAGCCGCCGCGATTTCCTGATTCTCATCCATACGATTGCTGATGTTATCCATATCCGAAACAAGAATCTGCGTACTCTCCGCCGCGCCCGCAACGCCTCTTGCGCCCTCGCCGATCGCAGTCGTAATCGTACCGATGGAGGCCGCAATCTCATCTACCGCACTCTTTAACGCATCAGTCTTTTCGGTAAAGCCATTCATTACTGACTCAATATAGGTCGCATTCTCCCGATACTGTGCACCGCTCTTTACAAAGTTCTCAAACTCCGGAAGAATTGACTCCTTCATGTATTCTACAAGATTGTTCGCATTGTCGGCAAGATTATGCACCGCATGGATAACAACGCCGTTAATCTCCTGAATACGGTTGGCTGTTTCACGGCTTGACTCCGCCAACTGCCGGATTTCGTCCGCAACGACCGCAAAGCCCTTGCCGGCCTCGCCAGCCCTTGCCGCCTCAATGGAAGCATTCAGCGCAAGTAGGTTGGTCTGACTTGAAATGCTCAGAATGTCGTTTGTCAGCCCGTTTACCTGTTCAACATTCTTGCTCTCCTCAATCGCATCGTTCAATACCGTAAGGATATCTTGAACCTTTCCGCTGGTCTTCTCCATTGTATTCTGGGCATCCGATTCCATCTTATCGGCATTTTCTTTCATCTGCTTTGAATATTCGTTAATGCTGATGGACTTATCAGCAATTGTTTCCGTCTCACTGCGAACCGCATCCGCGTTCTGGTTGATTACGGACGCGGAATGTCCAACTTCCTGCATTGTTGCGGAAAGCTCCTCCGTTACCGCCGACAAGTCGGAAGCGCTGTCGTTCGAGGTCCTGACACTCTGTTGTACCTCATTTACCACCTTCTCAAGCTTTTGAGAATTCTCGATAATCATCTTCATAATTCCCTGAAGCTTTTCCATAAAGATATTGATGCCGTTACCCAAATCCGAAATCTCATCGTTGGAATGGATGCTCACGCGCTTTGTCAAATCCCCTTCGTTGTTGTCAATATCCTCGATAATATCATGGATTTCACGATTTGTGATGTTGAGCTTCCGGATAACCAATACAAATACGACATAGAAGGCCAGCAAAATCGCGAGGACGCTTATGCCGATAATTGCCAGGTTGATGACAAGCGCTGAGTTATATTCTTTTGTCAGCTCATCGCTTGCGTCGGAGGACATCTCCTTCGCCTCATCGATCATCACCGAAATCTGCTCTTGTATATCGTCATTATATTGCTGAATAACCCCGTTCGCAAGCGCAAACGCCTCTTCATTCTGGTTATTGCCGCTGAATGCGATGAGAGAGGCGATCTCATATTTCAATCCTTCATAGCTTGAGAGAATCTTATCGTATGCGTTTTTGTCCAGTGCTGTCAGGTTATCCCTGTACTCAACAAGATACTGATCCAACACTGCCTCCTGCGCGCGGATGCTGTCTACAAGCGTTATCAGCGTATCCAAATCCGTTGCGATAATATGGGAAAGCGCCATTCGGTGAATGTCCTGAGCCACCTTCTGAATATCATTGAGATCCGTGATATTTACCATGTGTTCATCTGCAATCTTTACCGCGGTTGTATTCACCTTCCCGAGGTTGCTGATGCCCTGTATGTTGGAAAAAACAGCTACGATTCCGAGGATAAATACGGGAATCAGAATAAATACTTTAATGCTCATACGTGCTCTTGTTTTCATTTCCCAACCTCCCTTATTGTATTGTCGAAGCCGCTATACCGTCTGTCAATGTATCCATCAAATCCTGAAGCGGGACATTGTCGGGGTTCCCGGCAGCAATAATATCTGCAAATTTCGTGCAGGCTGTCCAATAGCTGTTGCCGACTCTCTGAAGGTTTCCATACTGTGACTGCTCTATAACCGCCGCAATTGCCGGAACCTTGCCTACCTCGTCCGAAGCGGCAGCATTTTTGTTGGAAGGACCTTGGTTTCTCTCCGCAAACCGAAGTGTCTGGTTCTCTTCATTCGTCAGCCAATCCGCGAGCTTATGCGCCCATGCCAGATGTTCGGAATTCGCGTTTACACCGAACATCTTATATCCCGTAAAAGATGCCATCTGTATCTGCTGCCCCTTGCAGGTATAGGTTGGGAGCTTACATGCGCCGTAATCCGCGCCCCATGTTTCTTTCACCGACATCGCATTCCACACGCCGCTGATCCCCGCTATGACTTTGCCTTCCTGCATACCCGTGACAAAGTCACCGTCGCCCTGTGCCACAAAAGCCGGACTTGCCGTAATGTCAAGCAACGCCTGTGCGACATCCACGCCCGTTATCGCTCCCTCAGTGGAATTCCAATTGCAGTAGTTCGTCACGCCGTCCTCATTGATGCCGAACTCCAGCCCCGTATTGCCAAAGAATGAATACAGATACCAGCCGGAATTAAATTCCATGGAAACCTTTTTCCCCGCAGCCTCCGCTACCGCGAGAACGCCATCCAACGTCTTTACATCCTCTTCCGTAAAGTAATTCTTATCATAGTACAAGAAATAGCCGTTGTCTGCGGAATACGGATACGCATACAGTGTTCCTTTATAGGACGCCGCCTCGACCGCCTCCGCAAGGTTCGCGTTTTTCACCTGCTCCTGATTGGCAACCGGTGACAGCGCGCCGCCTGCAATCAGGCTGTAAAGCTGATCATCCGGCATGGAGAATATATCCGCACTGTTATGAATATCTCCGAGGACATTGTTTCTTGCTTCCCCGTCAGCCGATGCCTCCAATATAATTTCAAAGTCCGCTTGTCCCGCGTATTCCTGCTTGAAGCTTTCTATCATCTTACCGAGCGTCTCAAAGTTGCTCTCCTCGGCCCATACCTTAAGCTCTACTTTACCGCTCTCGAGCTCCTCCTGCTGTATCTCACTGTCATTACTTTGTACGTCACTGTCGGTCGGGTTCTCCGCTTTACCGGAGCTGCAGCCTGCTAATGCCATTACTGCTAAGGACATCACTGCCACCATAATACCCGGACGCTGTTTCACAAATCTCTTTTTCACCATCCATCTTCCTTTCTGCACGAAGTCGTACTTTTCTTCCTATCGTCATAATACTCCAAATCTCGACCTAGTGCAATTGATATTCCATTTCCGATAGGTAAATGTCAAAAGGGCATACAGTGAAAGACTTGACAAAATCTTTTTTTACCCTAAAATAGTTCTAAAATTTTGACACTGCAACAGCATAATGACCGTATTTTGCGCAATATCAATGCTTATCTGAAAGGAAATGAGTGGCTAAAAGCGTATAATTCAGTAAGCTTCCAGCGGAACGGTTGTCGGGGTCATCTGCTGTTATGGGAGTGGCCATTCTGGGAGTGAATTACTTGAAATAATGAACACCTACCAGCAGTAGAGTATGGACAATTGCCAAGATAATTGATATCATAATAATGGTTTTTTGTGTAAAAAAGAGAACTCTCTGTGTGGTGATGTAAAGTTATGGATATTGTATTTATTGGTCTTGAGATTTTTGGTATTTGTATAATTGCGATTGCGTTATTGTTTCTGCTTCAGGGGAGCGGCTCCAGAGAGCAGAAGCTGATGATGTGTTTTTTGATTGGAGCGTTGGTACAGAATGCGGGGTATTTGCTGGAAATAACGGCGCCAACGGTAGAGGCGGCAATGGTGGCTGTCAAGGTACAGTACATAGGTTCGCTGACGATTCCGATCAGTTACTGTGAGTTTATATTTAACTATTGTTTTGAAAAAGCGCCGATTAAGATATTTAGGTTTTTGAAGATCGTAGACGTCATTATTCTGGGGCTTGTTTTAACTTGTAATTTACATAAACTTTATTATCGCGAGATTGAATGGCTGGTAACTGCGCAGGGGCATGGATATCTGAGCCTGGAATATGGACCGGGATACGGACTGTTTATGGTGTGCGGCTCGATTGTACCTTATGCATTGTCTTTGTATGCGCTGCTTCATGTCTGCATCAAGAAGTCGGAGTATGCAGCGGATAGGAAATATAAGCTGATTCTTGGCCTATCCTTCCTTCCGATTGTGGCGCTTATCTGCTATTCTATGAAGCTGACGGATGTATATGATCCGACGCCCTTTACTTTAGGGCTTATCCTTTCCGTCGTGGTCATCCTGATATGGAGAAGGAAAGTTTTTGATTTCAGCAGTCTGGCTTCGGAGATTCTGCTGAATAGCATGAGCGACGGTGTGATTGCACTGGATGAACAGAAGCGAATTGTCAATTATAATCCGGCGGCTGCAGGTATTTTTGAAGATTTAGACAACAACGCGATAGGGAAGCTTGTTGATAAGCTGGAGGGCTTTCCGAAAGAGATTCTTGACGATGATGTTAAGAAGGATTTTTTTTTAAACGACTGCTTTTACCAGAGTCATGTGAGGCAGATTCGGGATAGGTTCGGGAATAATAAAGGTTATGTTGTCCTGATTCTGGACGTGACGGAGACGAGAAATTATATAGAAGAGATTAAAAGAGTGCAGAAACAGGCGGAGCAGGCAAATGTTGCCAAGAGCGCGTTCCTCGCTAATATGTCTCATGAGATCCGGACACCCATGAATGCGATTGTGGGACTCAGCGATATTATTATGGAAGAAAGCAGAGGACGGAAGGTATATGAGTATGCCTGTGATATCAAGGCGTCCTCAAGAAATCTTCTGGCACTGATCAATGATATTCTCGATTTGTCTAAGGTGGAAGCCGGAAAGATGGAGCTGGTGCCGGTAGAATACCATGTGAAAACGCTTGTGAATGAAGTGCTGAGTATGATGGACATTGTGGCATCGCAGCGCGGACTGATGGTGGAAAGCGAGTTTGATATGTCCATTCCGTGCCGGTATCTGGGCGATGAGGGCAGAATAAAGCAGATTTTGATCAATATTCTGAATAATGCCCTGAAGTTTACCGAGAAAGGTCATGTCAAGATTTCCGTCGCAGGGATGCCGGGAGAAACGGAGGACATAGAACTTCTGTCTTTCCGGATTGAGGATACAGGATGCGGTATCCGTGAAGAAGATATCGAAGGAATATTTGAGAATTTCCAGCAAGTGGATTCTAAGAGAAACAGAAGCGTGGAGGGAACAGGTCTCGGGCTGTCTATTACGAAGCATTATGTCAAATTGATGAAAGGGACGATCGGAGTAGAAAGCGTATATGGTGAGGGATCTACCTTTACTGTGGAAATTCCGCAGAAAATCATGGACAGAAGACCTTTGTCCGAGGTTCCGGAGAAAGTGGTTCAGGCGGAAGAAAATCTAGAGCCATTTTCAGTAAAAGGCTGTACAGCGTTAGTAGTAGATGATAATATGATTAACAGAAAGGTAGCAAAACTCCGGCTGCAGACTTATGGTTTTGAAATTGAGGAAGCCGACAGCGGGCCAGCGGCAATAGAGCTTGTCCGTAACAAGCGTTATGATATTATTTTTATGGATCATATGATGCCGAAAATGGATGGGTTAGAGGCCGCGAGCATTATTCGGAATGACTGTGGGGAAAACGGCAGACTGCCGATTATGATTGCACTGACTGCCAATGCTATGGAGGGTGTCAGGGAAAGCTTTCTGGCAAACGGATTCCAGGATTTTATTACGAAGCCTTTGGAAATAAGGCCGATACATGAGGCGTTGCTCAGATGGATTCCGGAGGAAAAAAGAACAGCGGGCAAAGTGCAGACAGAAGACGAATTGTCCGATGATAACCAGAATAAGGAATTTCAAAATATCCTGATTGAAGGAATTGATACGGATGAGTTGGCAAAGCATTATTCCGGTAGTGAGGAGGATTATCAGGAGCTTTTACGTTTATATTGTCTGGATGGAAAGCGTAAGCTGGTGCGTTTGCGGGAACTTTGGGAACAAGGGAATTATAAAACCTACGGCATAGAGGTGCATGGTCTGAAGAGTGCTTCCGCCAATTTGGGAGCAATGAAAATTTCAAACAGCGCCAGAGAGCATGAAAATGCCGTGCACAGAGGGGATGAAACCTTTGTAGACAGTCATATTTCCAAGCTGCTTGCGGAGTATGAGGAGCAATTGGAGCATATTCAGGAGTTTCTGGATAAGAACCGGAAAACGGAGGATGTGAAAGAGAAGACACAGGAAATGGAACGGGCAGATTTGATACGGGAAATCAAGGAGGCTCTGGACAGTCTGGAGAATTTCCGTGCCAAGGATTGTGCCCACAAGCTGGAGAATATTCTACAATACCGGCTGTCTCCGGATACGGAAAGAAAGCTGGAGGAGATACAGGAACAACTGAAATTATATGAGGATGAGGCGGCGGAACAGATGTTGCGCGATTTGATAAAGCAGATCGAGACGGAGGGATGATAGATGCAAGAAAAAATGAAAGTATTGGCAGTGGATGATAATAGTATTAGCCTTTCGGTGATTGAGCAGGAGCTGAAGGACGACTATGAGGTTATTCCGGTTAATTCCGGCCTGCGTGCCGTGCAATATCTAAAGCGGGAAAAACCGAATCTGATTCTGATGGATATCCAGATGGAATTTGTGGACGGTATTGAGACGCTGAAAGAAATCCGTGAGATGGAGGGAGGCAAAGATATTCCCGTTATTATGCTTACATCCATGAAGGATAAGGAAATGGTTGTGGAAAGCGCTAAGCTTGGGGTGGAAGGATATGTGATCAAGCCTTTTAACAAACAGGATTTACATGATAGGGTGGACCGTGTGTTAAAAGGGAAATAAGCAAATACTCTGTGATAAGAAGCAGAAAACGCTCTTTATGTTTCGGCATAAAGGGCTTTTTTGCAAGTAAAATGAAACTCATCAACGCTGAATTGATAGATTGTCGTTTATATGATATGATAAAGACATTCTGGAGTTTATAAGGAGGGATATCATGGATTTTATACCGGAAAAAAAATTAGGATTTGGATTGATGCGTCTGCCGCTAAAGGATAAATCTAACGCAGCGGATATAGACATAGAACAGGTTAAGCAGATGGTGGATCTGTTCATGGAAAAAGGGTTTACTTATTTTGATACGGCATGGATGTATAACGGCTTTGCCAGCGAGAATGCCGCCAAAGAAGCGCTTGTGGACAGGTATCCGAGGGAGAGCTTCACTCTGGCGACGAAGCTTCACGCCGGCTTTATTAATTCCCCGGAGGATAGGGATAAGATATTTAATGCCCAGCTCGAAAAGACAGGTGCCGGATATTTTGACTATTATCTGCTTCACGGAATCGAAACGAGTATGCTTCCCAAGTATGAGAAGCTGGATTGTTTCCGGTGGCTGTTAGATAAGAAGGAGAAGGGACTGGTAAAGCATGCGGGCTTCTCATTTCATGACACGCCGGAAATGCTGGATGAGATATTGACAAAGCATCCGGAAATGGAGTTTGTGCAGCTCCAGATCAATTATCTGGATTGGGAGAGCCAGTGGGTACATTCCCGCGCCTGTTATGAAGTGGCTGTTAAGCACGGGAAACCGGTAATTGTCATGGAACCGGTCAAAGGCGGAACACTTGCAAGGATTCCGGAAGATGCGGAAAAATTGTTCCTTGACTATGACAGTGAGAGATCTGTGCCGAGTTGGGCGATCCGTTTTGCGGCGAGCCTGCCGAATGTGATGGTCGTTTTGTCCGGCATGAGCAATTTTTCCCAAATGCAGGACAATTTGAGTTACATGGGGGATTTTGAACCTCTTTCAGAGAATGAGAAGGGGTTGTGCTTTCAAGTGGCGGATATCATCAACAGCCAGATCGCGATACCATGTACCGGATGTTCCTATTGTACGGAAGGCTGTCCGAAGAAGATAGCGATTCCACAGTATTTTTCAATCTACAATGAAGATATGCGCGAACATCTGGAGGAAAAAGGCTGGACGATCAATTTTACGAATTATGATGTGCTGGCACATAAATTCGGCAAGGCAAGCGACTGTATCGCGTGTGGACAGTGTGAAGGCGTCTGCCCACAGCATTTGACGATTATTGATTTTCTGAAGAGTGTTGCGACACATTATGAAGGTCAGTGAAAGTAATATATTGCGGAGAAATCAAGCGATGAAAGAGAACCATAATGTGCCCGGGCAAATCAAGGTTCGAGGCGGCCGTGTACACAATCTGAAAAATATTGATGTGGATATACCTTTGAATCAAATCGTGGGAATCGCGGGTGTTTCGGGGTCGGTCAAGTCCTCGCTTGCGCTTGGCATTTTATATGCGGAGGGTTCAAGAAGGTATTTAGAGTCGCTGTCAACCTATACGCGCAGACGTATGACACAGGCAGAAAAAGCACAGGTAGATGAGGTGCTGTATGTTCCTGCCGCGTTGGCTCTTCGGCAGCGCCCGGGCGTTCCGGGAATACGCAGTACATTCGGAACGGGGACGGAACTATTGAACAGTCTGCGTTTAATGTTTTCGCGTCTTGCCAGTCACCGCTGTCCGAACGGACACTATACAGAACCTTCCTTGAACGTTGCGGCGGAATTAGAGCTTGTCTGTCCCGTTTGCGGAGAACGTTTTTTTGCACCGGGCGCGGAAGAGTTGGCTTTTAACAGTCAGGGGGCCTGCAAGCGTTGCGACGGGACGGGCATTGTTCGTATTGTAGATGAATCGACATTAGTTCCTGACGAGTCTTTGTCGATCGATGAAGGCGCAGTTGCACCGTGGCAGACACTCATGTGGTCGCTGATGAAGGATATAGCCCGTGAAATGGGCGTCAGAACGGACGTGCCGTTTAGAGAGCTTACCGCAGAAGAGCGGGATATCGTATTCCACGGTCCTGCGGTAAAGAAAAATATTATCTATCAGAACAAAACAAGCGGCGCTGCCGGAGACATGGACTTTACTTACTTCAACGCTATCTACACGGTAGAAAATGCTTTGTCTAAAGTGAAAGACGAAAAAGGCATGAAGAGGGTGGAAAAATTCCTTCGGCAAGACGTTTGTCCTGATTGCGGCGGAACAAGATTAAGCGATGCCGCCCGTGCGCCCAGACTGCGCGGACTTTCTCTTGCGGAAGTATGCACGATGACTCTGGCTGATTTGGTTGAATGGGTGGACGGTGTACCTGCTTCGCTTCCCGAAGAA
The DNA here is from genome assembly GCA_947175435.1 of uncultured Lachnospiraceae bacterium. Lineage (GTDB taxonomy): Bacteria > Bacillota > Clostridia > Lachnospirales > Lachnospiraceae > UBA3282. The sequence continues at coordinate 10,313 of CAMWMS010000047.1, forward strand.
ATGCGCCCTATGGCGGAGAGTATCTGCGATTCCTTCCAAAGTGCCGCAAAAAGGTTGATGGATTTGGGACTTTCCTACCTTACGCTGGATAGAGCGGCGTCCACGCTCTCTACGGGAGAAAGGCAGAGAATGCAGCTCGCGAGGGCTGTGCGAAACCGCACGACGGGCGTCCTGTATGTTCTTGACGAACCGTCAATTGGTTTGCATCCGTCGAATATGGAAGGGCTTACAGGCGTTATGCACGACTTGATTGCCGACGGAAATACCGTGATTTTAGTCGATCACGACACGCATATACTTTCCGAAGCAGATTGGCTTATTGAGCTTGGTCCAGAAGCGGGCGCAGGCGGAGGAAATATTATTGCACAAGGTACGCTTGAAGAAGTCGGGGCGAATGTAAATTCGCGCATCGGCGGCTTTCTTACGGGCAAGACGACGATTGATATCGGGGAGCATATTTCACCCGATAAAATGTTTGCACTTGGGACAATCCATTTGTCTACGGGAAATATACATACGGTAAAACCGCTTAAAATAGATTTTCCCAAAGGGCGCCTGATAGCTGTAACGGGCGTATCGGGTTCTGGGAAAACAACTGTTATTTTAGAGAGTCTTATCCCAGCGTTGGAAGCAGCATGCAAAGGTGAGAAAATACCAGACCACGTGAAGTTAGTTTCCGCAGATGGAATTACCCAAGTAAAGCTCATCGACTCTGCGCCTATCGGCATTAACGTGCGCTCAACCGTGGCGACTTACGCCAACGTGCACGATGATTTGCGCAAGGTTTACGCGAAAACATCTGATGCAAAGGAACGGGGATATAAGGAAGGCAGTTTCTCTTATAATACTGGTAAGCTTCGCTGTCCGACCTGCGACGGTACGGGGACGATAAGCCTTGACGTGCAATTTTTACCAGATGTTGAGATTACCTGTCCCGATTGCGGAGGTTCCCGTTATGCAAAGGAGGCAAGCCTTATAAAACGCATACCTAAGCATGGCGGACAGGCATATTCGCTGCCCGAACTTATGGATATGAGCGTGGACGAAGCGCTGAAAGCGTGCGCGGATCTTCCTGCTGTTGAACGCAAGCTGCGAGTGCTGCTCGACCTCGGACTCGGATATCTGACATTAGGAGAGCAGACACCGAGCCTGTCAGGTGGTGAGGCGCAACGGCTTAAACTTGCAAGCGAGATGGGCAGGGGACAATCCGATACGGTATTTGTGTTTGACGAACCGACGATCGGACTGCATCCGTCAGACGTGGAAACGCTGCTTAACGTGTTTAAGCGGCTGATTGAAAACGGAGCAACCGTTATCGTTATAGAACACGACCTCGATGTAATAAAGAATGCCGACTATATAATCGATATGGGGCCGGGCGGCGGCGTACACGGCGGACGGATTATTGCAGAGGGAACACCGCAGGAAATATGTGATTGCGAAGAAAGCCTTACGGGGAAATACTTGAAGCATTACTCATGAGAGATTCCTATCAAAAGTATGAAAAGGAATGAGTAGCATTACAAATTGCTGAATAGATAACAAGACGCAAAAATAGCTGCCTACAGTCTGATGACAAACTTAGCAGCTATTTTTGCAACTAAATAAATGATCGCTATATATTCTTTCATATTTAATTAGCTAAAAGAAACATAAAACCTCTGCTGTGCCGCCTGCTCTTTTTCCTGCGTTACTTTCAAAGCGTTAATGTAAGCGTTATTTTCTGCATTGGCCTGAGCGACGTTCGTTGATCCGGGCACATTACCTGCGGATGATTTCATTGCATTATTTGCTTGGCCAAGTACAGAGAATTGGAACGTGGTTGCTCTTTCTTCTCTTTGTTCCATCTTTTCGAGTTCAGCCTGTTTCTTTTCTGTATCTGCACCGCGCAGCTCATCCAGCTTCATTTCTCCCTTCAAAATAGCAATGCCGTCGCTGGTTTTGGCTACGATAGCTCCCTGACGATTTGCCTGCTGTACGGAGGAATCTGCTGATACCATTGAACGCATGTCTTTGTGGGACAGACCGGTATCTGTAACTGTATCACTGGCCGTGGGTTTCGCCTCAGTCTCTGCAGTATCTTCTTCCTTGGTTTCTTCAGCCTGTGCTTCTTCTGCACCTACGTTGCGATTCTCATTCGGATTCATTGCTTCCGTTAAAATAACAACGCCATCGCTGTTTCTGGATATGACAGTTCCTTGAGACTCTGACTGCTGTCCGTCGAGTGGCTGTTTCTTTTCGTCTTCCTGATCTGAAGATTTCTCCGTTGCCGACACTTTGTCTTCTGAAGTTTCCTCTTTGGTCGGTTCCTGATCTTCCCGCAGCTCGGCCAGCATGATCTCTCTTTTCTGTGCTCTGCTAAGCTCTTCCTGATGTTGTTTCAGTTCTGTGTTGAGATCGGATATTTCTTTCTGAAGTTTCTTTCGTTCATCCGATTTTTCATTAACAGAAAGCTCTTCCTTTGAAGATAGCTTCTGCATTTGCTGCTCTGCGTCTGTAATTTCATTTTGAATATTTTTGATTTTTGGATCTGTTGAAGCTGTAGTAATCGTCTGTATGCTGGACATACTGTTTGTTGATGTTACACTGCCGATTCCCATAGCATAACCCCCTCTCTCTGCCAAAGGATGTTCTCAGACAACATATAATTTAATGTGTATTTTCGCTCTATAGCTATACTTAATTATATTCTACTATTTTTTATAGGTAAGAATCAAGACTATTTTCCAATTTTTTATGATAAATTACATTGTTTTTAAAAAGAATCACCAAGATAACGACATAACGGAATTGTTACAGACGAAATGCGGTGACAATGACCTGCTGTTCACAGTTGACTTGTGTACGGCATCGTGCAATAATGTTTATGCAAATCCAAAACGTTACTCTGGATTTTTACATGGCGCTGGGGAAAGAGCAGAGGGGGAGCTTAATGCAGATAAAGAATATAACCATAGCACACCACAACAGAGCGATTGACGCAACATGTTATAAGCCTGAAGGAAAGAATTGTTTACCGCTGGTGATTTTCAGTCATGGCTATAATGGGCATGGAGAGGATTTTGCGGTTTCGGCAGAATATTTTGCGGCGAACGGAATCGGCGCGGTTTGTTTTAACTTTTGCGGCGGAAGCACGAGGGATGTCAGCGGCTTTCCGACAACAGAAATGACATTATTTACAGAAAAGGAAGATCTGATCGCTGTTATAGATGAGATTAAGAAATGGGAATGGGTCGATAACAGTCAGATTTATTTGTTTGGCAGCAGTCAGGGTGGAATGGTTTCGGCACTGACTGCAGAGGAAAGACAAGAAGATGTACGAGCCCTTATTTTGTTGTATCCGGCTCTTTGTATTGCCGATGACTGGAATGCGCGGTTTAAAAACGCAGAGGACATTCCAGATTCGGAGGAGCTGTGGGGAATGGTATTGGGACGCAGATTTTTTGAGACGATCCGGGAGTTTCGTATAAAGGAGCAGATCGGTCAATATAGCGGAAGAGTTTTGCTGATGCATGGAACGGAAGACAATGTAGTAAGCTTAGAGTACTCCGTATGGGCATCTGAGAAATATCCGAATGCCCGCCTTGAAATATTTCCGGGTGAGGGGCATGGGTTTTCGGAAGCCGGGGACAGACGGATGGAGGCGATGGCTTTATATTTCATCCATGAATGTATGAAACGCCGTTTGTCAGATAATGAGGAAGACAGGACGGTATGTACGTTGGCTGTAAGACAGCAACATTCAGTATTGTAGCACGCAGCTTTAGTTTATAAACGGAATTACAGAGTTAATAGCATTATATTTTGCAAGAAGAACCCCATGGATACTGCTTTGGCAGAATTCATGGGGAGTTGTTTACCCTGCAATTCTGCGTCAATAGGCATATCAAAACAGCTTTAATTTCCAGACAGGGCCGGTTTCGTGAATTTTAACAGGAAAATAGATGGCACAAAACAGTAGGTTCCAGAAGCGGAGGAGCAAATGGAGAAATACTGGATGCAATCCGATGAGTAACAGACAGGATTATGATTAAACTTATGTGCAATGGAAACTCCCGATATAGGGTATGTAAGTGGCTTGTGCCGGGAGTTAATATATTTTATTCAAATTGAATATAGGAACCGATTCCTTTTATTTCAAACAGGTTATAGGTGTTAAAGATATAAGCAATATTTTTAGGAATGATCTCTGTGCTCAATTTCTTGACGATAAGCATATCAATACGGTAATTGTTGTTGCCGAGAATATACTCAGATTAGAATTGCAGCAGATGGGTATATTCCTGCAGGTCAATCTGGCGTGTAAAAAATATGGTAGGAAATTTATTCATTTGGATTGTGAAATACAACATGTAGTGTTGTGCAGTTTTTTCATAAACAAAACTCAGTTTATAGCGAACCGTGAATTTTTAGAGCAAGCATATTAGATAAAAATATCACAAAATTTTCACAAAAGCTTCATGATTAATTCAACATCCGAATGTAGACTGGACAGAGAAATCAACGGAGAATACATAAGGTGAGGAGAATGTTCTATGTCAACCCACAAAAAGATTGATGCTATTTGCATTGCTGCTATTATTTTCAGTATTGTGCTGACGGTTCTGCTTATGAACGGAAAGGTCTTTGCCAGTATCCCTGTCATGAGTGAAGACGTGGGCAGTGATTTGTTTACCGCCAACGATTTGAATGCTGATTGGGATACCGCTTATGCCACAAAAATAGTACTATCCGATGAAAGTAGTACGATAAGAGGAAACGGAGCCTATGTTTATGACGGAAATATCTGCATCGCATATGCAGGTCATTATGTGCTTTCCGGTGAGCTAACAAACGGCAACATCATTATTGATGCTGACAAAAAAGATAAAATTTGGGTGTTACTGGACGGCGTGTCGATTCACTGTGTCGATGACGCAGCAATCCGGGTCGAGCAGGCGGATAATGTGTTTCTGACATTGGCGGATGGGACGGAAAATATAGTCTCCTCCGGCGCGGAGTATAACGAGGAAACAGCCTCATCGGGGGTGGATGGAGTAATTTATTCCCGAGACGATCTGACGATCAACGGAACCGGTACGCTTACGGTAAGCGCTGAGTATCATCACGGAATCGTATGCAACGATGATCTGGTGATTGCCGGCGGCAATATTGCAATAAGCGCGGTACAGGATGCTATACACGCTAACGATAGTGTACGCATTCATAATACTGAGATATCCATTAAGGCCGGTGATGATGGTATTACCGTATCCAATGACGATGAGACAGCATTTCTTTATGTTGAATCCGGAAGCATTACTATTTCGGAATGTTATGAAGGCCTTGAGGCCGTAGACATCACAATTGCCGGCGGAAGTGTGGACATTAAGGCAACAGATGACGGGATCAATGCCAGTGGGCGCGGCGAAAACTCCGTCATCCGTATTACGGACGGTGAAGTTACGATTACAAATCCTTCCGGTAGGGATGCGGACGGGCTGGATTCCAACGGCAGTATTTATATTGAAGGCGGCAAAGTATTCATCAGTGTTTCGGACAACGGTGGTAACTGTGCACTTGATTGTGGGAGTGAGAATGGCGGCGAGTGTGTAGTCAGCGGCGGTACGGTAATCGCCTGTGGAGGCAGTGCTATGGCGGAATGCTTCGATGCCGATTCCACACAGGGATTTTTGATGTACAGCACGAATGCGGCGGCAGGTACATTAATAAGCTTGGAGGATTCTGACGGCAGAGAACTTCTTTCTGAGGAAATCCCGTGCAGTTTTTCATCCGCGGTACTCAGTACACCTGAGCTGAAAGTGGGAGACGTCTGCACAATTGCGATTGATGGCGTACAAGAGCAGATCACGATTGATAATTCTTCGACCTCCGGCTTTGGTCAGGGCGGAATGTTTAGAGGTGGTATGCCAAATGGCAGAAATTTTGGAGGAATGACTCGTGGTGAAGATGTCCCTGTAATGGGTAGGATCGAACCTCCGGAGGATGGAAGGGCTCCCGGCGGAAGACAGTTCGCGGTTGAAGCAGGACAAGACCGGAAGGATGGGGCACGTTTCCGGCAGCAGGACATGGATAGGGGACAGATGCATCCTGGGGAGGATATTTCATCTCCCGCTGTTTCGGTTGATACATTGGTCATGCTCGGGATTTCCGTGCTGGTCCTTCTGGCTGGTCTGTGCATTGTAGCAAAAGTCAAGCATTGATTGAACCCATAAATACATCATTGAATTTAGCAAGCTGATCATATACGATTCCGTGACCGCTGTCAGCTAAAGTTATGAGTTTTGAACCGCAGATACTCTCGTGCTGTATTTCGGCAAGCTCGTTAGAAACGATCAGATCCTTAGCACCGTGAATAATATAGGTGGGAACGTGAACACATTCGAAGTCGTTCCTGCCGTCTTCATCACGCAGCGCAATACCGCACTTTATCGTTCCGATTCCCGATGCAGACAAGGCGATGTCTCTGAACCAGTCAACCACTGCATCCGGATGCGGACATGCAAAAAGCTGTTTGCTGAAGTTCTGGCATAGTTGCGGTCTGTCGGTTTCGGCAAGGTTGATCAGGTCATTTACTTCCTGCACAGGTTTTCCGTAGGGAAAGCCGGGACGTCTGGCAAAACATGGTGCGGCGGCAGAAAGCAGGATCAGCTTGCAGACTTCAAATCCATTGAAACAATTCATATATCTTAGGGCGATCGCCCCTCCCATTGAAAATCCGACCAAGACAAATCTTTTGAGGCAGAGCTGACGGACTACCTGAAATATGTCGGCCGCCATTTGATCATAGGAATATCCGCATACAGGCGTATCCGATTTTCCGAATCCTCTTAGATCCATCGCTACGACACGATATCCGCAGTCGGTAAGCAGATTGATCTGATATTCGAAGATCAGGTGGGACAGAGGCCATCCGTGAATGAGAAAAATTGTCTGTTTTCCATGAGGATTATAGTCGTAGACGGCAATTTTGGTTCCGTCGTTTGATGTGATATAGAACATAAATACCTCTGTGATGGAGTTTTAATATTTTATGTGGCCGGGTGCCGGTCTGTGAATATTTGAAATGTAAATGCCTGCATAAATGACATGGCGGGATTTGCAAATGTATTTACCCCATTGTATAATCGATGAAAAAAAGGATGATGAGGCCGCTTGTTTAAACTGTGAACGAATAGAACAGGGATATGATTTGAAACTTTTTACGCATTTGATTTGTATTACTTATAGAACGAAGTTGTACGGCAATTGCAGGAGCGGGAAGAAGTTCCTGGGATTTTTGGAAAAGTAAATAAATGGAGTATCCTATTTTATGGATCTGATAACATTATGCAATAAAATTCATTTACAAAAAGAAATTCAAAATGAGGTTATGTCCTATTACCAAACAGACGCTTTCGCCTCGGTGTATCCTGTTACAAACGGGCTGAAGAATATGGAAACCGAAGCTGGTGCACGGGAAAAGCTGGAGCAGCTGTTAGGAGAAGATTCGCAGAAGATCAAAATGCTGACGTGCATGCTGGTATGTGTGGCGGAGCTTTATCCATGGTATCAGGAAAAGGGAATATCGGAAACAGTTTTTGTAGATACAATGTGCTGTTTTACCAGATTCATAGAGGAATGCAGACAGATAACCGGACGGTATGCTTTTGACAGGGAGTGGTGGACAGCACGGCAGGTCAGCGGAAATTTATTTCGAATTGGGGAATTGGAATATGAAATGGTAGACAGGGAATCCGATCCTGTTATCAGTATTCATATTCCCTCCGACGCTGTCCTGACCGGAGAAAAGTGCGATATATCTCTTGAAAATGCAAGAAAATTCTTTGCTGCATACTTCCCCGAATATCAGGACGTGGATTATATCTGTCATTCCTGGCTTTTGGCACCGGAACTGTGCAGCCTGCTTTCGCAGGATTCCAAAATTATTGCATT
>CAMWMS010000048.1 GCA_947175435.1 uncultured Lachnospiraceae bacterium
ATTCGTCTATTGGGTTCGGAGACGGGGAGAAATCTCTTTATGTCGATGTTTATTGGTTTGGCAAGGCGCTTGAAGGTAAGCTGAGAGGCTGGATGGAAACGGTCGATACGCCCTATATGGGAAATGATATATTGGAGGAGGCCGTGTACGCAGCAGGCGTGGAGTATTTTGAGGAGAAAATCAGCCTTGAGGAAGCTGTGGCAGAGGTAGAGAAGAGTATGGCGATTTATATGGCTGAATAATAAGACATGAAGAAGACATGAAGTTATACTAAGACACCAAAGTACGGTGTCTAAGTATAACTAAGTCATGTCTGGAAGAATGCCGCTGGCGCGAGCATTCTTCTGGGGCTGAGAAGTAATTAAGTCGTGTATACGGGAATGCCGCTTGGCAGCGAGCATTCTCTGTGGGCTGAGAAGTAATTGGGTGGTGCTTGTGAGAAGGGGGATACATATGGTTAGTTTGAGAGGTTTAAGAGTAAAGGGTGGTTTTACTAAGGTTGGGAAGAGGTTTCTCGCAGTGTTATTACTTGCGGCCATGGTGGCGGGAAGTGTCAGCGGATGCGGGAGAGCGGAAAATGTGAATGGCGATTCGGCGGGCGGTCTTGGCGGCGACGGCAGTCAGGGCGGCGGGGCAACAGGACCGGACGGGCAGTCATGGCCGGCGGATACTCCTATGGGACGGTATGTGGAAGAAGCGGTGGAGCTGCCAAACGGGCTTGAGTTGTCAGGAACAGGGTGCAGTATTCATAAGCTGGATGACGGCAGTCTGATCATAGTGGATGCCGGAGGTTCCGGTTCCATGCTGACCTCAAGTGACAACGGAAAGCATTGGAGGGAGAGTAAAAAGGCATGGTATAACCGGATGATGGGACAGGGTGACTATATCATGTCTGTCGCCATCGGAAAGGATAATACTACGGCAGTTATCTGGGAAGAAGCGATGAATGGCGCAGAAGAGGAAAAAGCAAAAGAAGAGAAAGCAGAAGAGGAAGAAGCAGCAGAAGAAAAAGCGGAAGAGGAAGAAGCAGCAGAAGAAAAAGCAGAAGGGGAAGAAGCAGCAGAAGAAAAAACAGAAGAGGAAAAACCAGAAGAGAACAGTGCAGAAGAAAAAGCGGCGGAAGAGAAAACAGACGAAGAGGAGACGCAGGATCATCTCATGGAACTGGACCCGGAGTTTTTGCTGGTCAAATCCGATGGTACGGAAATATCGGTTGAGATGAACCTGACAGAGGAAGATGTCTGGCTGCAGTCTGCATATATATCGGACACGGGAAGGATCTTTGCGGGCACACAGAGTCCGAATCTGTATGAAGTGAAAGAAGACGGGAGCAGTGAATTGTTCTTAACGGTAGACGACGGGTGTCCGAAACTGGTACAGTTTCATGACAATATGATGTTCATGGACGGGTGGGGATATGACTCTCTGCTGATCTATGACATGGATGCCGGAGAATATGTGGAGGATAAGGTCTTAGAGGATTTTATCACAGAAAATTACGGCGTAAGAGAAGGCTATATCGAAGGGAATTTTGATATGTTTTTTATGCCTGACGATAATGACACTATCTATATTGCAGGAGAAAAGGGCTTGTATCGTCATGTGTTAGGCGGCAGTGCTATGGAGCAGGTGATAGACGGGAGTCTCAGCTCTTTCGGTAATCCGTCTTATCGTGTGGCGGACATGGAGATTCTTGAAAACAATGAATTTCTCGTTTTGTTTAATGGCGGCAAGCTGATACGTTTTACTTATAATCCGGATATTCCCACTGTGCCTGTGGGTAAAGTAAAGGTGTACAGCTTACAGGAGAATGCTACCATTCGTCAGACCATCGGTCAGTATCAGACAGAGAATCCGGCAATGTATGTGGATTATGAGGTCGGTATGGGAGAAGGCGATTCCGTCACAAGAGAAGATGCGCTGAAGAATCTGAATACGCAGATCGTGTCGGGAGAGGGACCCGATGTGCTGATTCTTGATAATATGCCTACGGATTCTTACATTGAAAAAGGTCTGCTTATGGATATTGCTCCAATCTTGGATGAGATGAGTGGCGAAAACGGACTTTTTGACAATATGGTAGATGCTTTCCGCGAGGACGGTCATGTCTATGCCGTGCCCTGTGAGGTACAGATGCCATTTATACTGGGCAGAAGCGAAGATGTGGCACCGATGAAGGATTTAAAAGGCATCGCCGATGGGGTGGAGCGCATGCGGCAGGGCAATCCTGGGGATAATCTGTTGGAAATTGCCTCGGAGAAGGGAATCATGAGGATGTTTTCCATGGTATCAGCGCCTGCATGGAAAACGGAGCAAGGAGAGATCAATTCGGAAGCAATCTCTGAATTTTTAATGCAGACGAAGCGGATTTATGACGCGCAGATGGACGGTCTGCCGGATAAGGATATCGAGGACTGGCAGCAATCGTCTGATTATTATATAAGGACTGTGGGCAAACCGATGGAGGATACGGATTATATCAGAATGTATGAAGGGGAGATGGGTTTTCTGGGGGATATGCGGAAGCTTGCAATGGGCTCCCTTTTGGACGAGATGGAATATGCCAAACAGATATCGGTTACTACGACAGAAGGTTTCGAGGATTGTGAGATGATTCCCATGAACGGACAGTGCGACGATGTTTTCTGGGCGAGGACACTGATCGGAATCAGCGCTGCGTCAGATCAAAGCAAGCTGGCGGAAGATTTCCTGCGGATAGCGCTTGGCAAAGAAAATCAGATGAATCTTCAGGGCGGCATGGCAGTCAATAAAGAAGCGCTTCGGGAAGGATTTGAACAGAAGAAGAACCAAAGTCAGAATAACATTTACGGTTCTTACACGCTTAGTAGTGACGATGGTCTTTATGTGCATCTGGTGATCCGTGTTCCGGAGGATGAAGAGGTGGAAGACTTGGTGAAATGGATGGAATCGGCTAAGACCGCGTATGTGGAAGATGTGACATTTGAGAATGTGGTGTACGAAGAAGGTATCAATTATATGCAAGGTACAAAGAGCCTGACGGATGCGGTTGCGTCGATTGAGAAGAAGATGGCGATTTATCTGGCGGAATAGAAAGACATGAAGTTATACTAAGGCACCAAAGTACGGTGCCTAAGTATAACTAAGTCATGTCTGGAAGAATGCCGCTGCCGCGTGCATTCTTCTGGGGCTGGGAAATAATCGGGCGGTGTCTGTGAGAAGGTGGATACATTCTTTCGAGTCTGAGAGGTAGTGTGAGTATGGTGAGAATGGGGATGAAAAGAATGATTCGTAAGAGAAAATATGTAGGAAAGCGAATATTTTCAGCGGCGCTTGGGTTGATGTTGTTGGCTGGGTGTCTGGCGGGATGCGGGAATGGCGGAGCAGCCGGAGGCGGACAGGATAGTGCACAGGGTAGCAGCACGGGCGGCCAGAGTACACAGCAGTATGAGGAAGGAACGCCCATGGGACGTTACGTGGAGAAAGCGGGGGAGTTTGGGGACGGCGCCGGACTTACCGACAATAGCAACCGTCTGTTTAAACTGAATAATGGGCAGATGGTCATTACTGACGCCTGGAGTCCTTTTGTGATCTCCAAGGATGGCGGACAGAGATGGTTTTATGATAAGCGCGCATGGAACACCAGAATGGTGGAAAATCGCGACTATATCATGAGCGCGGCAGTGGGAGGTGATAATACGGCAGCGGTGATCTATCAGCCGGCAGATTCACAGGATAGCACAGGGACGCTTTTGAATCCGCAGCTTCTCATCATTAAGCCGGATAAAACAGAGATACCGGTGGAAGTGGAACTGACGGAAGAGGATGAACGTCTGAAGGATGCATATATATCGGACGACGGCAGGATCTTTGTCACCACGCAGAGCGCGAATATCTATGAAATTCTGGAAGACGGAACAAGCGTCCTGTTTCTCAGGGCGGAGGAGAGTTCCCCGGACTTGATACAGGTTCATGGCGGGATGATGTTCATGGACGGATGGGATTATGAGTCGCCGCTGATCTATGATATGGAACAGAAGCAGTATATAGAGGATGAGGTCTTAGCTGATTTTGTGAAAGAAAACTATGACGGCAGAAATGGGTTCAGCGGTAACTGGTATGATATGTTCTTCTTTCTGGATCAGGACGGTGTTTTGTATATTGCAGGGGACAAAGGGCTTTACCGCCATGTAGTAGGCGGCAGCGCCATGGAGCAGATCATAGACGGAAACTTAAGCATTTTCAGTAATCCGTCTTACGCGATAGAAGGTATGGTCGCAATGGACAACAATGAGTTTATGGCATTGTTTTCGGGCGGAAAGCTGGTACATTTTGTTTATGATGCGGATATTCCTACTGTGCCTGTGACACAGATTAATGTTTACAGCCTGAAAGACAATGCGACGATGAGGCAGGCAATTAACCAGTATCAGACTGAAAATCCGGAGATCTATGTGATGTATGAGGTTGGTATGATCGGTGGTAATTCCGTCACGAGGGAAGACGCATTGAAGAGTCTCAATACCAAGATCATGGCGGGAGAGAGCCCGGACATATTTATTCTGGATGACATGCCTGTGGATTCTTATATAGAGAAAGCTGTGCTGCGCGATTTAAGTCCGATCTTTAATGATATGAGCGGTGAAGATGAGCTTTTTGGCAATATTGTGGACTCGTTCAGAACCAATGAGGGAATTTATATGATGCCCTGTGAGGTACGGCTTCCGATGATAGTCAGCAGGAAATCTGCAATAACAGGACTCAAAGATTTGTCGGATATTGCGGATGCGGTAGAGAAACTTAGAAAGGAGCAGCCGGAAGGCGATCTGCTCAGATTGTATACGGAAAAAGGGGTCATGCGGATGTTTTCCCCGGTATGCGAACCCGTGTGGATGACGGAAGGGGGAGAAGTGGATCGGGAAATGATTTCGGAATTCCTGAAACAGACGAAGAGAATCTACGATGCACAGATGGATGGCATAGCGGATTATATATTGGAAGCGAACGAGAACGACTGGAACGCTTATGCAGAAGAAGAATATGGTGTGCCTTGGGAAGAAACGGATAATATGAGAAGATACATGGATTGTCTTAGATTCGTAGGAGGCATGAGCGAGGCAGCGTGGGGATACATCAGCAGCTTTTGGAGCAGCGCGGAGATGGTTTCCGTTTCGAGGGTTCAGGGATATGAAGATTGTGGATGGGTGCCTATGAAAGGACAGTGTGAAGATGCCTTTTTTGCAAAGACATTGGTTGGAATCAGTGCGGCATCGGAGCAGGCTGAGGCGGCGGAAGATTTTGTGAAGGCATTGTTCGGGAAGGAAAATCAGGGCAATCTGTATGAAGGACTGCCGGTTAACAAGGCGGCTTTCCAGGCGGGATTTGCTTCCGAAGCAGGAGACGGTGCAGATGAACGGTGGGGTGGTCTTGCCGCAGACAATTATGAGGGACACATGATTTCTCTGTCTATCTACTGTCCAAACCAGTCACAGGCTGCGGAATTGCAGGCTTATATGGAATCTGTGAAGACTCCGTATATTGAGAATACGATTTTGGAGGACGCGGTGTACGAAGAAGGTATCGCTTACATGCAGGGGAGAAAGAGTCTGGACGAGGCGTTAGATTCCGTTGAGAAGAAGATGGCGATTTATCTGGCAGAATAGCAAGACATGAAAAAGACATGAAGTTATACTAAGGCACCAAAGTACGGTGCCTAAGTATAACTAAGTCATGTCTGAGAGAATGCCGCTTGACAGCGAGCATTCTCTGTGGGCTGAGAAGTAATTAGGTCGTGCTTATGGGAGGATGCTTGGTAGCGAGCATTCTTCTGGGGCTGAGAAATAATTGGGCGGTCTCTGTGAGAAGGGGGATATATTCTTCCGTGGGCTGAGAGGTAGTGTGAGTATAGAGAGAATGGGGATGAAGAGAATGATTCGTAAGAGAAAATATGTTGGAAAGCGAATATTATCAGCGGCGCTTGGGTTGATACTGCTGGCAGGGTGTCTGGCGGGATGCGGGAATGGCGGAGCAGCCGGAGACGGACAGGATGGCACGCAGGACGGCAGTACGGGCGGACAGAGCACACAGCAGTATGAGGAAGGAACGCCCATGGGACGTTACGTGGAGAAAACAGGGGAGTTTGGTGACGGTGCCGGGCTTTCCGACATTAGCAACCGTCTGTTTATGCTGAATAATGGACAGATGGTCATTACTGACGCTTTTAGGCCCTTTGTGATCACCAAGGATGGCGGACAGAGATGGTATGCGGATAAGCGCGACTGGAACATCAGAATGGTGGAAAACGGCGACTATATCATGAGCGCGGCGGTGGGCGGTGATAATACGGTGGCGGTGATCTATCAGGCGTCAGATTCAGACGCCGCGAGTGATAAAGCAGCAGAGTCGGGCGATGTAAGTGATGAGCCGGCAGATTCAGATGCTGCAAGTACTGAGGCAGAAGACGCGGAGAATGATACGCAGGATGAAGCAGCAGATAACGATACAGGGGCGGATTCCCAGGATGACGCAGGGCTGCTTTTGAATCCGCAGCTGCTAGTCATTAAGCCGGATAAAACAGAGATACCGGTGGAAGTGGAACTGACGGAAGAGGATGAACGTCTGAAGGATGCATATATATCGGACGACGGCAGGATCTTTGTCACCACGCAGAGCGCGAATATCTATGAAATTCTGGAAGACGGAACAAGCGTCCTGTTTCTCAGGGCGGAGGAGAGTTCCCCGGACTTGATACAGGTTCATGGCGGGATGATGTTCATGGACGGATGGGATTATGAGTCGCCGCTGATCTATGATATGGAACAGAAGCAGTATATAGAGGATGAGGTCTTAGCTGATTTTGTGAAAGAAAACTATGACGGCAGAAATGGGTTCAGCGGTAACTGGTATGATATGTTCTTCTTTCTGGATCAGGACGGTGTTTTGTATATTGCAGGGGACAAAGGGCTTTACCGGCATGTAGTGGGCGGTAGCGCCATGGAACAGATCATAGACGGAAACTTAAGCATTTTCAGTAATCCGTCCTATGCAATAGAAGGTATGATCGCATTGGAGAACAATGAGTTTATGACATTGTTTTCGGGTGGAAAGCTGGTACATTTTGTTTATGATGCGGATATTCCAACTGTGCCTGTGATACAGATCAATGTCTACAGTCTGGAAGACAATGCGACGATGCGGCAGGCAATTAACCAGTATCAGACTGAAAAGCCGGAGATCTATGTGAAGTATGAGGTTGGTATGGGCGGAGGTAATTCCGTCACGAGGGAAGATGCGCTGAAGAGTCTCAATACCAGGATTCTGGCAGGAGAGGGTCCCGACGTATTTATTCTGGATGACATGCCTGTGGACTCTTATATAGAGAAAGCCGTGCTGCGCGACTTAAGTCCGATTTTTGACAATATGAGCGGTGAAGATGAGCTTTTTGATAATATTGTGGATGTGTTCAGAACCGACGAGGAGATTTATATGATGCCATGTGAGGTTCGGCTTCCGGCGATAGTCAGCAGGAAATCTGCAATAACAGGACTCAAAGATTTGTCGGATATTGCGGATGCGGTAGAGAAGCTGAGAAAGGATCATCCGGAAGGTGACTTACTCAAACTGTATACGGAAAAAGGGGTCATGCGGATGTTCTCCCCGGTATCCGAACCCGTGTGGATGACGGAAGACGGAGAAGTGGATCGGGAAATGATTTCGGAATTCCTGGAACAGACGAAGAGAATCTATGATGCGCAGATGGATGGTATAGCAGATAGTGTATTAGATGCGTACGAAGACGACTGGAATGTTTATGCACAAGAAGAATTTGGTGCGCCGTGGGACGAAACGGATACGATGAGAACATCTATGGATTGTCTTAGGTTTACTGGCGGCATGATTGATGCGGTGTGGGGATACATCAACAACGATTGGAGCTACGCGGAGATTGTTTCCGTTCCGAGGGTTCAGGGATATGAAGACTGTGGATGGGTGCCTATGAACGGACAGTGTGAAGACGTCTTTTTCGCAAAGACATTGCTTGGAATCAGTGCGGCGTCAAAACAGGCTGAGGCGACGGAAGATTTTGTGAAAGCATTGTTTGGAAAAGAAAATCAGGGTAATCTGTATGAAGGACTGCCGGTCAACAAGGCGGCTTTCCAGGCGGGATTTGCCTCCGAGACAGGAGACGGCGCAGATGAACTGTGGGGCAGCCTTGCCGCCGACAATTATGAGGGGCACATGATTTCTCTGACTATCTACTGTCCCAACCAGTCACAGGTTGCGGACTTGCAGGCTTATATGGAATCCGTGAAGATTCCGTATATGGAGAATACGGTTTTGGAAGACGCAGTGTACGAAGAAGGCATTGCTTACATGCAGGGAAGGAAGAGTCTGGACGAAGCGTTAGATTCCATTGAGAAGAAGATGGCGATTTATCTGGCAGAATAAAAAAAGATGAAGATGTGCTAAGACTGCAAAATACGCAGTCTAAGTACATCTATATCATCTTTAAGAGAATGCCGCTTGGCAGCGAGCATTCTCTGTGGGTTGAGGAATGGAGTCTGGCAGCGTGTATTTTCTGAGACTGAGATGTAAAGATTAAAAGGGTGAAATAAGTAATATGGTGAAGAGAGTAGTAGGGCTGAAAAGAAATGTGAAAAGACAAAAGACCGGTGCAAAGGGGCATAAGGAGATGCGTGCATTTTTCCTGTTTCTGGCGCCCAGTCTGTTGGGGGTGCTGGTGTTTGTGCTGCTTCCGTTTATGGATGTGTTCGGACGGTCGTTTAAGACGGTGGTGACGAGTCAGTTTGTGGGATTCCAGAATTATAAGACTATTTTTGCGAATCAGGCTTTCCAGCTGGCGGTGAAAAATACATTACGGTTTACGATTATATGTATTCCGTTATTAGTGGTGATCGGCCTTATGATCGCCCTGCCGGTCAGCAAGTTGAAAAGCGCCGGGACGATCAAATCATTGTATTTGTTTCCCATGGCCATGCCCACGGCGACGATCGTTATTGTGTGGAAGATGGCTTTTTATAAGCAGGGCTTCTTAAATCTGGCGTTGACCAGACTGGGAGAACTGACGGGCCTGTGGGGTGCGGTCCATACGGATTATCTGGGTAGCAGCGCTTCTTTCTGGGTATTGGTGTTCAGCTACATATGGAAAAATACGGGATATACGATTGTGTTGTGGCTGGCAGGGATTCTGGGAATTCCGAATGAAATGCTGGAGGCGGCGAGAGTGGATGGCGCTTCCGAGCGGCAATGTTTTTTTAAGATCGTGCTTCCGAATCTGAAGGGAAGCCTGTACACGATTGTAATCCTTTCGTTCCTCAATTCATTTAAGATTTACCGGGAAGCTTATCTGGTAGCCGGAGCATACCCGGAACAGGATATGTATCTGTTGCAGCATTTGTTCAATAACTGGTTTGTCAATCTTGATTTTGACAAGATGGCGGCAGCAGCGGTGTGCGTGGGCGGATTTTTATTTATAATAATCATGTTATTGCAATATTTATGGGATAGCAGAGACTAGAAAATATATAAAGAAATGATTGTTCGGATGTAACTTTGAAGAACAGGGTTCTGAGCAGTTACGTTCGGATTATGAGAAGAGAGAAATGCATGAAAACAAAAAAGGGAGCAAGTAAATTGTTATCAATGCTGTTGCTGTTTTCTATGTTTCTGACATTGATTAGCGGATGTGGAAATGGAGAAGAAATTTCGGAAAACAGTGATGGAAATGAGCAGAATGCACAGTCGTCCGCAGAGGTTACGGCAATGGGACGATATGTGGAAGAAGCCGCGAATTTACCGAATGAGGTTAATGGGACAAAACTGTCCCGATTAGCGGATGGAAAATTGGTCATATATGATTCTTATGCCCCACTGTATATTTCAAAGGATAACGGTGAGACATGGGAAGTAGACGAGAGCTTAACAGGCAGCGGAGTGGATACCGGAATATGGGAAAATAAAAGTGTGATTTATGGTATGGCAATTGGGGCTGATAATATGATTGCCATTGCTTATGATGATTATGAGAAAGTTTATGAACAGGGCGAATTAAATCCCAGACTTTGTCTGATCAAACCTGACGGTACTGAGATTACCATAGATATTCCCGTTACGGCAGAGGATGATAATCCGACCGATGTGTGGATATCGGACACAGGCAGGATTTTTGTGGGCACACTGGGGTCAAATATATATGAAGCTTGGGAGGACGGCAGTGTGGAACTGTTTCTGGAGCTTGATCCCACTTATCATCCATGTCTGATACAGTGTCAGCAGAATCTTATGGTAATAGATGGAGGCGACTATAGTGAGCTCCTTATTTATGATATGGAGAAAAAGCAATACATCGAGGATGAAGTTTTAAATGAGTTTGTGAGTAAAAATTACGCAGTCAGGAGGAGTGAAGAAGGATATGGTATGTATTTCTTCCTGGAAGAACAGGGAGTCATTTATCTGGCGGGACAAGATGGGCTTCACCGCCATGTAATAGGCGGCAGTGCCATGGAACAGGTCATAGACGGAAAACTTACTACCTTTAATGATCCCTCTAACAAAGTGCGCGGCATGATTAAACTCGAAGACGATGACTTTGTGACGCTGTTTAGCGATTACGGTCCGGTTCGCTATGCTTACAATCCTGATATCCCTACGGTACCAAATGAGAAACTGAAAGTATACAGCCTGCAGAAAAACGATACGATACGGCAGATGATTTCTCTGTACCAGATAAAATATCCGGAGGTTTGGGTAGAATATGAAATCGGTATGGAAGACGGGGCTTCTGTCACAAGAGATGATATGCTGAAAAAACTGAATACCAAAATCATGGCAGGGGAAGGGCCTGATGTATTAGTGTTGGACAATATGCCGCTTGATTCCTATATCGAAAAAGGACTGCTTCTTGATATGGGTCCGATTCTATATAATTTAAGCGGTGAAGATGCGGTGTTTACGAATATTGTGGATGCCATGAAAACAGAGGACAAAATATATGTAATGCCTATAGAGATACAGATTCCGGTAATGTATGGTGATAAAAAATATATTTCCAGGGCAGATGATCTGGAGGGCATCGCCGATATACTGGAGGAACTGCGGAAGGAACATCCGGAAAAAGAACATGATTTATTAGGTGTTTATACGGAAAGAGAAATTATGGATCTGTTCTCTATGGTTTCAACGCCGGCATGGACGGCGGAAGACGGTACAATTGACATGGGAGCGATTGCAGAATTTCTGACACAAGTGAAAAGAATTTATGATGCGCAGATGGACGGACTTACGGAAGAAACAATTCGGCTTCATAGAGCTCATACTTTGTGGGGACCGGAAAACATGGGAGGGAGAACCATAGATGTTATGCGCTGTTTTTTAAGGGAGACTCATATTGCAGGCGGCACGGTGCACACTGATTATGGATTGGCATACTTGAATTCCGTAAGCAAAGCTGAAAAACATGAAAATGATGAATGGATTCCTATGAATGGTCAAAGCAGCAATGTATTCCTTGCCCAGACAATGGTGGGAATTAACGCAATGTCAGCGTCTGCGGATAAGGCGGAGGAGTTTATAAGATTATGTCTTGGTAAAGAAAATCAGTCTTATCTGTTTCATGGATATGCAGTGAATCAGGCAGCATTTGATGAAGACTTTATATATGATGGAAGCCAGGGGCATATAGAGGGAATATGCGGAACGATTGAAATGCTCGACGAAAATGGATTATATGTCAGTATGGATATTTACTGGCCGGATCAGGAACAGATCGCCGGATTAAAGAATTGCATTGAAACGGCAGATACACCGTACATAGAGGATACTCTGCTGGAGGAAACCGTATATGAAGCCGGCGCCGATTATATGCAGGGAAACATCAGCCTGGAGGAAGCGGTAAGTGAGATTGAGAAGAAGCTGGCGATTTATATAGCGGAATAAAAAAGAAGTGATGGGTATGTAAGCGGAGTTTGCACTTGAAATATTCCGGTAATATTTTCTGAATCTTCAAGCTCGGGAGGATAAAAATCATGAGTAGAAAAATAAAAGATATAAAGCGGGAATTGATAACGTTCCTTCTTTTGCTTCCGGCGGTATTCGTGTGTCTGCCGATTATCATGCTGGTGACGGGATCAGTAATGAGCAATGGGGAACTGCGGCAGCATCTCTCACCGGTATTTTCCGATGCGATGGATTATATCAGCTGGAAGATCGTGCCGGACTATCCGACCTTTGGAAATTACGGCAAATTACTTTTTATGACGCCGCAGTTTTTCGTCCTGTTTTGGAATTCCATTAAGATGGTGGGATGCATATTGGCGGGACAGCTGCTTGTGGGAGTTCCGGCGGCATGGGCTTTTGCCATGTATAAAGTGAAAGGAAGCAGGGCGCTTTTTGTGCTCTATGTGGTGTTGATGCTTCTGCCTTTTCAGGTTACTATGCTTTCCAGTTATCTTGTATTGAATAAACTGGGAATGCTTAATACGCAGCAGGCAGTGATCCTTCCGGCGGTTTTTTCTACGTTTCTGGTGTTTCTCACCTACGGAGGGTTTCGCTGTATTCCCATGCAACTTCTGGAGGCGGCGCGGATCGACGGGGCGGGTGAGTTAAGAATTTTCTGCACGATCGGGCTTCCATTGGGCAAAAGTGGACTTTTGTCTGCCATGGTGTTAGGGTTTCTGGAATATTGGAACATGATGGAACAGCCTATGGCGTTTTTGGAGGATAAGTCGCTATGGCCGTTGTCGCTGTATCTGCCCGAAATCACATGGGCGCAGGCGGGGTACGCGTTTACGACATCGATCATTACACTGATTCCGGCAGTGTTTGTATTCATCTGGGGACAGGATTATCTGGAACAGGGAATTATTTTTTCGGGATTAAAGGAATAGGAGGAGAGAACGTTGGAAGGTAACAGGAAAAAGAAGATCATAGTAGGTTTCTTTGTGTTTCTTGGGCTTATGTGGCTCTGTACGGTCGTATCAAAGAGTATATACGCGTCGGAGCTTCCGATCGTTTCCACGGAATCGATTGAAAAGAAATATGTGGAGCATACAGTGAATGTGGATGGCATTGTTGTGGCCGGAGATAAGAATTCGGTGACTGCACTGGGAGGTCTGCGGATTGATAAGCTGGCGGTACAGGTGGGTGATCAGGTAGAAGAGGGTGACGTGCTTTTTACCATAGATATGGACGACCTGACAGATATCATAGATGAAAAGCAGACAGCAGTATCCAAATTGCAGACGCAGATCAACACGCTGGCGCAGAATGAAGAGCTGGCAAGGCAGAAAAGAGAGTTGGAAGAGCAGCGTGCCAGAGAGGACTATGACGCTACGGCGCGGCGTGAAAATACGCTGGTAGGAAGAGAATTGGAAGAACTTAATAAGGCCGAAAAAAATTTAGAGAATCATGAAGGCGGAGATGATGAGGCGTTAAAAGACGCTTTGCAGGCGGCGGCCTATGCGGAAGGCGATGCAAGATGGCAGAGAGATATTAACATGAAGGAGGCAGCCAGAAGAGTGGAGGATATCACCGCTCCGGAGAATGCGGATTCCACGTTGACGGTAAGCCGTCTTGAACTTGAGGAAATGAAAGAGGATCTGGCACGCTTTCAGGCGGTTAAGGATGCAGAGGGCCAGATCAAGGCGGAGCGTGGCGGATTGGTGACGGACATCTTTATCAGTGCAGGCGGCAGGACATCTGATTCGGCTGCTATGTTGCTTTCGGATGATTCTGTTCCATGTCAGTTTAAGACAACTATCACACAGGATCAGAAGAAATATGTGTCACTGAATGATGAAGTGTCCCTTAAGCTGGATGGAAGCAGCAGGGATAAGGAGGCAACCATAGATTATTTGTCTGAGAGCAATACCATGCCCGGAAGTTATGAGGTCTATGTTAATCTCCCAGAAGGAACCGGAATACCGGGAATGTCGGGAACGATGAGCCATGCGGAGTCAGGGGAGAAGCATTCCTGCTGTGTCACGCCGGCGGCTGTGTATAAAGAGGGTGTCAGAAATTATGTATATGTGGTCAAAGAGCGGGATGGTATTCTCGGTAAAGAATATTATGCAGAGCAGATCAATGTGAGAGTTCTGGATGAGAATGAAAGTTGGGTTGCGGTGGAAGGCGCACTTGACGATGACAGTATGGTTATCTCTTCTTCCACGAAAGAGTTGAAGAATGGTGAGGTTGTGAGGTTGTCGGAATAGTATAAAGTGAACATAATATAACGAATAAAAATCAGGAAATATTTTTCGCGTATCGAAGATTTTCCTGATTTTTGTATTCTCGAAGTTTTTACTCAAGTTTGAAGGTTGTTGCAAATATGCATAAAACATACATAAAAACAAGTGCTTAATAACGTTCATAAATTTCTATAATAAAGAACGATATTTTTAAGCACTACTGTAGTATATAGTCTACCACATGGCGAAATAAAAGTCTAGTAATTTTTTGTATTCCTTTTACAATATAACTTGTCGATATAACCGGTTACAATTGGCAGAAGGAGGTCGTACATGGGCACACAGCACAAACAGAAGAACAGGGATCTGTCGAGGCAGGCAGAAGAGAATTATCTGGAACAGACACTTGCCGT
Organism: uncultured Lachnospiraceae bacterium; assembly: GCA_947175435.1. GTDB lineage: Bacteria > Bacillota > Clostridia > Lachnospirales > Lachnospiraceae > UBA3282. The sequence continues at coordinate 14,597 of CAMWMS010000048.1, forward strand.
AGTGAAAGACAATCTCACGAATTACGGACGGGAAGTGTCGCGTATGCAGGAAGATATTGATGAGATGCTGGCACATTATCATGATAACGATGTGGAAGTATTAACAATTCTGAACAATACCGTGACTATGCATGATCATATGAAGCGGGCACTTTTACGGAATGAAAAGGCACTGAATAAGCCGTACTTCGGCAGGATCATTTTTCACGATGAGGCGCTTGATAAGGAAGAGTCAATCTATATCGGCAGAGGCGGGATCTCCAAGGATACGACTCACTGGATGGTAACGGACTGGCGTGCGCCCGTGGCGAATGCATACTATGAAAACGGTCTGGGCAAGTGCAGTTATGAAGCGCCGGGAGGTGCAAGGATACAGATCGATCTGGAAGTGAAGCGCACCTATGAGATTGAGTCGGGCAGGCTGCTGGATTACTTTGACAGCGAAGTGATCGCCAATGACGACCTGTTGACGAAGTATCTCGCCAAGAATAAGCAGGCGGTTTTAAGTGAGATCGTTGCAACAATCCAGAAGGAGCAGAACGAGATCATTCGGAAATCTCCTTATCATAATATGATCGTGCAGGGTGTGGCGGGATCGGGCAAAACTACCGTGGCGATGCATCGGATTTCCTATATTCTGTATAACTATGCGGAACGCTTTAAGCCGGATGATTTCTATATTGTGGGGAGCAACCGGATATTGCTTAACTATATAACGGGCGTTCTGCCGGATCTGGATGTGTACGGCATACGGCAGATGACGATGGAACAGCTTTTTGTCAGGCTTTTGTATGAGGATTGGGATGATAAAAAGTATCGCATCAAAGGTACGAATGCAGGCGTAAAAAGTGACAGCATAAAAGGCAGTTCCGTGTGGTTCAAAGATCTGGAAGCGTATTGCCGGAAGTTGGAATGTGATACCATATCCTGCAAATCCGTCTATCTGAATCCGAAACAGTTCGTGGAAGGAATCCGCGACGGTAAGATCGGTGTGTTCGATGAGAGCGGCGGACAACCGGGTGATCCCCGGAATCTGGTCTGCCTGATCGAGGGTGACGCGGTGGAGCGATATATTCGGCAGAATCCTACCGTGTCTGTGCAGAGTAAGATCAATATGTTAAATACCCGCCTGCGGGGAAAAATCAAAGAAGAGTTTCTCGGAAAAGGCATTAAGTATACGGAGGCCGAGCGCAAAGCAATCTTAAAAGCATATCACGGACACTATGGCGGCAGAGTTTGGAAACAATCTATTTATGAGCTATATCGGGATTTTTTGCTGAAACAGAAAGAAAAAGGATATGATGTCAATATACCGGATGTGGAATTCAATGTCTATGATCTGGCAGCGCTTGCCTATCTGTATAAGAGAGTGAAAGAAACCGAAGTGATCAGTGAGGCACACCATATCGTCATTGACGAAGCGCAAGATTTTGGGATGATGGCTTATCTCGTGCTGAAATTCTGTATTTACCGGTGTACTTACACCATTATGGGTGATGTGTCACAGAATATTCATTTCGGCTATGGATTAAATGACTGGGAAGAATTGAAAAATCTGTTCCTTACGGATTCCATGGACAGCTTCGGTATCTTAAAGAAAAGCTACCGCAATACGGTGGAGATATCCGACTTCGCTACGAACATACTGCATCACGGACGGTTTTCCATCTATCCTGTGGAACCGATCATAAGGCATGGCAGCCCTGTACAGGTGCGGCAGACCGCGGACAGACAGTCCATGATCCGCGAAGCGGCGGAGATTTGCAGGAGATGGCAGACGGGTGAAGGTGAGCCGTCCGGCGCTCATGAGCAAAGCGGCAGCGGACAAAGCAACGACCGGAAACAGAATAATGCAGGTAGCAATGCGCTGGAGACGATTGCAATTGTCTGCAGGGATCAAGAAGAGGCGGAGGCTGTTGCACAGGAATTATCCCGGTATATAGATGTGATGGAAAGCGATCCGGAGAAGACGGAGTTCGGAAGCGGCATTATGGTACTTCCTGTGGAGTATACCAAAGGACTGGAATTTGACGCAGTATTGATCTTAAATCCCTCACGAGAAAAATATCCAACGGATGACGGACATGCGAAGCTGCTCTATGTGGCGGCAACCCGAGCGCTTCATGAGCTGTGCGTACTCCATACCGGGAACCTGACGGGACTGATCGCAGATCCGGTGCCGGATCGCGGCGATGACGGGAAAAATGTTGTGGATTCGACATATATGACAGGAGTGTCAGAGAATATAAGGGAGAAAAACGCCGGGCATGTTAGTGAAAGCGATGGGAAACAGGCTGTAGCGCAGAGAGTTGGGGAATCCATAAAACCGGATAAACGGATGAAAAAAACAATATCAATTGTGCGCAATCAGTTAACGGATGAAACGTCAAAACAAAGCGCAGTATTTGACTCGACTGCGATGCCAAAATCAAGTACCGGCAGAGCCACACAGGAAGACACTACGGTTGATTTTAAGACCGACACGAATCACGGTAATCGGAGCGCGGTGAAACAACAAGACACAGAATTCCGATAAGCCTTCGGTGACATGCCGCCGACCGAAAAACTGAGCCCGCCCGGACACGGCAAAATTGATCTGGCGGTGAAGTGGGTTATGAAGCAACAGGACGGGCTGTATCTGCATAGCCGGTATGGAGTTTTGCGGTTAAGTCCGATCGGAAGCGCCATTGTCAGGGTGACTTTTGCAAAAGGCGGACAGATCGTTGACCGGATCAATGACAAGATCGCAGTGCATTCCGTAGACAAAAGATGGATGTACAAGGAATCCGGCAGCACGGTAGACCTTATGACGGACGAACTGTTTGTGCAGGTGGATAAGGGAACAGGTGCGATACGTTATATGACGCGGGATAAGAAATTATTGTTGACAGAACGCAGTAAAGAATGCCGTCAATTGGAAAGCACCACAGACGGAAGATTCAAAACGTGGCTTTATCTTGATTGGCAGAAGAAGGAGACGATATATGGCATGGGTGCTGGGGACAACGCAGGCATGAATCTGCGAAAGACTGCCCGCTATATTTCCCATGGAAATAATATCGGAGAACTGCCGTTTATACTGTCGGATCAAGGATATGGAATGGTTCTGGCGGCAGACAGTCCTGTTATGTGCTGTGATATACCGACTTACGGTTCCTATCTTCATGCTGAGAGTGAGGAACAGATGGATTTCTATTTCATAACCGGAAAGCGCCAGAATACGATTATGAACGCTTATGCCTATCTTTGCGGGAAGCTGTGAGGCTTCCCGTAAAGGAAGTCGTTCCTGGTGCGACTGATATAAAAATTTTCATCGAAATTTCATTGACAAAAAACCATATAAG
>CAMWMS010000049.1 GCA_947175435.1 uncultured Lachnospiraceae bacterium
GATTGACAACAGTACGAAGCTGATCCCGTATCTAATTACGTTTGATGGAATCAGTTTCGTGCCGGAAAGTCTGGCGGCACCGTATATTGAGCAGGAGAAGCTGCAGCGGATTGAGCTGCTGGATTTTGAGGCGCCGAGGATTAATAGTTATAAGATTGTGAGAGGCTAGGCGTTTTCAGAAATGCTTTTATTCAAATACCTGACAAGGCTCTCCAAAGAATTAACTTTTGAGGGCTGTTCATGAAGCTGGTCAACGATATCGGTCAAAAGACAGGTGACAAATTTTTAAAGTTGTTTATCGTAATGCGCAGTAATCTTGTGGATAAAACTATGGAAACTCAAGAAAAAGTGGGTTTGATAAAAGACTGCACGTGATATATAATAATTGCATATAGCTTTTGCGAATTTGATTTCTTGTAAGGGATTAATAATGGGACAGGAAAACATTGCAACACATAATAACTGACGAGAGGGGTAAGAAAATGATGTCAAGAAAACGAATGCTGTCAGGGAAAAGATTGTTAGCGGGCGTTTTGGCGGCTGTGATGGTGGTTTCATCTGTACAGCTTCCCATGGGTGATGTCTATGCGGAAGAACTCACGGCAGCTGTGCAGGAAAATGAGAATGAAGGAGCGGATGAGGAAGACCTTTCCCGGAGCGATGATGCTGCCAATGGAGAAAATCCTGCAGATGGGGAGAAGGGAGAAACGTCTGGCGGAGAAGATATTTTGGATGCGGATGCGCCATCTGATGAGGTGAACCCTTCTGTAGAGGATGATGCAGCGAGTGAGGATGGAGAAGACGGGATTGAAGAGTCTGGCACTGAAGAGTTGTATATTGCGGGAATTTCAGATAATGATCTTGTAGAACCGGAATTACAGGAAACAATGACAGAGGATGAACTGAATGGGGCCTATCAGTTTGGCGGCGCACCGTTAAAGAGGGGTAATCTTTCAGTCTATTCGGTATTTGTACAGAGCGATGAAGCCGTAGAATATCTTTATCAGCAGATTCTGGCGCGCAATACGATGATTGATGTTTCGGCTTACAACATACCTTATGATTCTTCCGGAGCAGCGATGGTAAGCAGTCTGGTAAGCGGTGTACTGAATGAACATCCGGATTTATATTTTGTTGAACGGGGATTTAGATATTGGAATAACAGAACGATTATCACTGCTATTGAGCTTGAATATAATAACGACTACAATGATGCTGCTTTCCAACAAAGTGTTACCATGGCAATGTCGCGTGTGAACAGTCAGATGAGCGATTTGGAGAAAGCGGTTGTTTTGCATGATTATCTTACTATTAATTGTGAGTATGATTATCAGAATTACCTGAACGGTACAATCCCGTCTGAATCATATAACGCGTATGGTACACTGGTGAATCGTACCGCGGTATGTCAGGGATATGCGCTTGCTTATAAATATCTGTTGAATCAGGTGGGAATCGATTGCTATATGGTTACCAGTAATTCCATGAATCATGCATGGAATATGATTGTGCTGGATGGCAAGTATTATCAGGTAGATGTTACATGGGATGATCCTACATGGGATAAGATTGGCAAATCGTTGCATATATATATGTTCCGTAGCGATGCTGCTTTCGCAAAGCATCAGGATTGGCAGGTGACGGATGGTAGCGAGGTAGTTGATTATGAAGCTACTGACACACGTTTTGATAATGCTTTCTGGACAGAGTGCAGATCATCTTTGGTGTTGGCGGGAGATGACTGCTATTATGTGTCTTCAGAGGGCAGTGTTAAAAAGACCGATCTTTCAGACATTACGAATGGAGGAACGGTAGTGCATAGTATAGGAACATGGCCGACTTGGGATGGACACGGTACTTGGTCAGGTAGTTATTCCGGCCTTTTCCAGATAGGAGACCGCTTATACTACAACGACAAGTCATCCATCTACAGTATTGCCATGGATGGTACAGATAAGCGCACGGAGTTTACGGCGGACACAACTACAGGCTATATATACGGCAGCGCCTACTGTCAGGGTAAGGTGTTGTATGCTTTACACCAAGATCCAAATGAGACTGGGGAAGAAGAAGTGTTGACAGCTGATATTACTGTGGAGGGCGACGATCCTATAGATATTCCGGTGGAGCGTGTTGAGTTGAGCACTAATACATTGGAACTGGAAGAGGGAGAAGAGGCAAGGCTGTCTGCGACAGTTTATCCTGCATACGCCACAGATTCTGCTGTTATATGGACAAGTGATGATGAAACAGTGGCAGAGGTGGAGAACGGTAGAGTGTGTGCAGTCTCAGCTGGTAGTTGTATCATTACGGCCACGGCAGGGGGTAAAAAGGCGGAATGCGCTGTACAGGTAACTGCGAAAGAAACTAATGGCGCGCTCAATCTTGATAATCTGTCATACGAATATACTGCGTTGGAAGACACCAAGATCAGTTCTGCAGCAGACGGGAAACCGAAACTTTTGATCTTTTACAGCAATACTTGTGGTAATTGCCAGGGTACGATTAGGAGTATTAGTAGCAAGATCAGCGGTTTTACAGGAACTGACATTTATGCTATTGAAACTACGCAGAAGACAAAAGAAGAAGTTGCTGAATTTCAGACAGAATACGGGTGTGAAGGAATCACTTTTTCCTATGATGTTACAAGCGGGAATGCAAACAGCATGTGGGCGTATGCGCGGGCATGCGGAATCGAAGCGGGTGGCACAATTACATGGCCCGTAATATGCTATATTGATGCAGATAACCGTTTGCAGTATATGACCATGTCATTTATTACAGCGGATGAGGTATTGTCTAATCTGGAAGAATATTGTAATTTCGTAGCCGAAACGCCTCAGGTCTATACGATCACATACGTTCTGAACGGTGGAACAAACAGCGTCTTTAATCCATCCACCTATACATCGAAGTCGGATACGATTATTTTAAAGAATGCCACCAGAGACGGCTATCGGTTTGAAGGCTGGTACAAAGATTCGGCATATACAGTCAGAGCGACACTGATTGCAAAGGGAAGTACAGGAAACATAACTCTCTATGCGAAGTGGGGTTCGATCTCATCAACTGATTTGCCGGAGATCGATATGACTCCTGCAACGGGAAATGTTGTCATGGGATTTTCGGGAGCGTACTACACGGAAACCGCTGATAAGATTTTGGAGCGTTTGAATGCGATTCGGTTGGAAGCATGTAAGGAAGGCGTGTTGAATCCGCTTACAAAGCAGCCGTTAACTGAGGCAGATTACGTGCCCCTTGAGTGGTCATCGGATCTCGAGGCGATCGCAAGACTTCGGGCGGCTGAGGCAACCGTGAATCAAGATCATACAAGACCAAACGGGCAAGATTGTTTTACTGTGAAGACAACTAACGGTGAACAGTCATGGGCGGAAAATCTGGCTTGGAATTATAGTGGTGTGATGGAGGGAATTGAGCAATGGTATGGGGAGAAGAGTGACTGGGTGAATCAGACCCAGGGAGCGGTGACAGGGCATTATACAAGTATCATCAGTCCTCGTTATCATCAGGTTGCGGTAGGGGCATTTAGGCTTTCCAGCGGCGGATGGTATGCCGTGGCACAGGAGTTCAGTTATAAAGATTCGTTGGATACACAGAAAGATTCGAGTAATGGTAGCTGTGTGCAGTATATGGAAGTGCAGGGAAGTAATGTAACCGAGCTGGTATATGACACAGATAAGACAGATTTTATGCAGGAAGGTGATAGCTGTCGGCTGCCTGTAACGGTTACAGTACAATATGAGGATTATAATGGAAGTGCCAAAAGTTTTACCGGATCGTATCAGGCCGGGGGAAACTGGAACTCTTCCGATGAAACGGTTGCAGTGGTGGATGGCACAGGTGAAGTGACGGCTTTGGGGAAAGGAACGGCGCAAATCAGTGTGAGTGCCGGATCACAATCTGTCTCCACGCAGATCACGGTTTATGGAAATGACGAAAACTCGATCATGGTGAAATCACCCGATATTACGACTTATAAAGTCGGACAGAAAATCAATCTCGCAGGTGGGACGGTGACTTATCTTTCGGGCAGTCAGGGCAAAACCGTAACGTTGACAGCCGATATGATCAGCGGATTTGATTCGACGAATCCGGGAATTTGCACGGTGAAAGTTACTTGCGACGGCTATACGACGAGTTTTGATACACTGATTGTGGAAGAACCGAAGCTGACGGCGTCTGCCGGGCAGAGGCTTAGTGAGGTTACTTTACCGCAGAATGAATACGGCACTTATACATGGCAGGATGATTCGGCGATAATGGAGAATGCTGGTATTTACACTTTTACGGCAGTATTTACGCCGAAGGATGAAACAAAATTCCAGTTATTGACGGATATACAAGTACAGGTGACAGCACAGGAGACGCTGGGAATCGATACGGATGTTACTTTTAAAACGAACAGCTTTACCTACAACGGAACGGAACAGGAGCCGCAAGTCGTAGTGAGGACATCGGACACTGTGCTGACAGAGGGGCAGGATTATACGCTGTCTTATAGCAATAACAGGAATGCCGGTATTGCGACAGTGACCATAGACGGCATGGGATGTTATCTCGGCAGTATTACCAGAGCTTTTGAAATCAGTCCTGCGCAGCTTGTGATCACTGCACAGGATAAAGCGATTCTGGTTGGAGATCCGATTCCGGCACAAAAAGAGTATAAGTACGAAGTGAGCGGTCTGATGGCGGATGACGATCTGATTACAGAGCCTGCTATTTCATGTGAAATCGTAAGCAGTACAGTGGCAGGACAGTACGACATTGTGCTTTCAGGTGCCGATGCGGGCGATAATTACAACATATCCTATGTGAACGGCATACTGACTGTAGCGAGTGAGTACGTTTCATGCATTGTTACCTTCAATGTGCAGGGGCATGGAACGGCTCCGGCAGATTATTTCGGCGTCAGGGTCGGGGAGACCATCGACAGACCCGAAGATCCGTGGGAGGCAGGATATCGTTTCGACGGCTGGTATCGGGATACGGCATGTACGAAGGTATGGGATTTTGATTCGGATATTGTGGAGTCGGATATGACTCTGTATGCGAAGTGGCTCGGCGGCAGCGCGGACGGCGGATTTGCATTTCAGGAGATTGCCGATATATATTATACCGGTAAAGCGTGTAAGCCTGTGGTAAGTGTATACGACGGTGATACACTTTTAAAATCAGGCAGAGACTATCAGATCAAATATTATAATAACGTGAATGCCAACAAGGGTGGTGTGCGGAAGCAAGGGAATGGTGAAGGCATATATTTTAACAAAGCCCTTCCTTATGTGGAAATTATCGGTAAGGGTAATTATACGGATCGGATCAAAGACGGAAACAAGGACACGGTTAAGGTTAACTTCAATATCCTCCGGGCAGCGATTGGAGACGGCACAGAGAAGCCGGCGGCGGGAGTTACGCTGAAAGTGTCGGAGCAGCTTGTTACGGCGAATAAGGTGCAAAAGCCTTTTGCATCCATTAAGTACGTCAAAGGAATGAAAAAGGACACCGATTTTAAGGTAAGTCTGACCGTGGAAAATGCACGCGATCAGTCGGGCAGGAGTCTGCCGAAGGACACGAAACTGGAGGGCGCAGCCGTTCCTGCAGGTTACAGTGGTGAGTTCCTGTTGACTGTAAAGGGTGTAGGTAATTATGAGGGAAGCATTTGCAGGGAAATCCATGTGGCGGATAAAGCGCATCTGATTAAGAATACAACGATTACGATCGGCAAGAATCTGAAGAATATTACCTTTACAGGCAAACCGGTACAACTGGAACCTGCAGAGACCGATTCTGCGGATACCTTTAGCGTAAAATATGGAAAAACTTTCCTCAAACCCGGTCGGGATTATATGGTGAGCTATCGCAACCATGACAAGGTCGGCAAAGCGGAGCTTATCATTACGGGAATGGGAGAGTATGCCGGAAGTAAAACAGCGACTTTTAATATCAAGGGAAGAGCGTTTACGGCTAAGACGGTTCTGGTGGAAGGTATAGAGGATAAGGTATATACAGGCAGAGCGATTACACAGAACGGAGTTAAGCTGACATACGGCACGGGAGATGAGGCATCGCCGTTGCGGTACGGAACGGACTACACAATAAGCTACAGCAAGAATATCAATAAGGGCACGGTCACGATGACTATCAAAGGTGTTGTGAATGCGGGATATAGCGGCAGCTTTAAGAAAACTTTCAAGATCACAGCGGCTGATATTATGCAGGTAAATCGTTCGGAAACGATGAAGAATATGGTCTTTAACTATTGCAAGGCGGGTGTAAAGCCTGTGAATGAGATCCTGCTTACGAACCAGGAAGGATTTATATTGCGAAGCGGTAAAGATTACACGCTCAAGTATGCCAATAACAAAGCGGTAGCAAGGGCGTCTGATGCAAAGCCGCCGACAGTGACCGTGAAGGGTAAGGGTAACTATACCGGCGAATTCAGTCTTAGTTTCAATATTATCAGGACTGATCTCAGGGCGGATAGTATTCAGATTAAAACGATACCGGTTGCATATCAAGAAAATAAGGCGGAAGATTATGCTTATAAGCCTGCGGTGAAGCTGACAGACGGCAAAACAGCGCTTCGTGCGGGTAAGGATTACGAGATTGAATATCGGAATAATACGCAGGCGGATTATGAAAGATATATACAGAAGCTGCAGGGGCAGGCGGGAGTCAGCTTGCCGCAAGGTGGCGAATTGACGGCGGAAGATGACATGCCGATGGCGGTTATTACCGAGGCAGAAGGATCTTCATACAGGCTGGATCAACCGATTATCGTTCCGTTGCCGATTTATGCGATAAAACTGACAAAGGCAAATCTGAAGGTACAGATTGGCGAAGCGGTATACACGGGGAATCAGGTTAAGCCGGAAGTGACAGTGTCTTATGACGGAAGGCAGCTTACAGAAGGTGAGGATTATTCCCTTTCATATGGCGCGAATACTGTATCCGGTAAGAATAAGGGAAGTGTAGTGATTAATGGCATTGCACCAAATTATGGCGGCAGCGTGACTGTGAAGTTTGATATTACGAAAAAACCGATCTATTATTAAAAAATTTTATTTTTCTATTGACACTTGGTTTATATGGTGTTAGTATACAGTTCGTAAAGCAAAGGCGCTTTGAGGAAACTCAAGGCGTCTTTTCATTATGCGGAGCAATGGAGCTTATGGAAAAGAGAACCATTGTCTCCGTTTTTTATGTAATGGGGTATGTTACGGCGTGAGGAGGAGAGTACGAAAATTTATGCTTATGTCTGATTTGACAGACTAGGCAGGAATGGAGGAATTTATCTATGACAGAGGAAATTATGGAGGTCCTGAACGGCCAGGTGTTTGGCGTCTGGTTTTTGATCGGCGCTGCGCTGGTGTTCTGGATGCAGGCAGGATTTGCGATGGTGGAGACCGGCTTCACCAGAGCGAAGAACGCGGGAAACATCATTATGAAAAACCTGATGGATTTCTGCATCGGTACGGTAGTATTTATCCTGATCGGTTTCAGCTTATTGTTAGGCGAGGACGTGATGGGACTGATTGGCAGGCCAGGGTTTGATATCTTCACAAGCTATGCGGACTTCGACTGGTCTAACTTCGTGTTTAACTTAGTGTTCTGTGCAACTACTGCGACGATCGTGTCCGGGGCCATGGCGGAGAGAACGAAATTCCTAAGCTACTGTGTTTATTCGGGGGTGATTTCCGCACTGATCTATCCGATCGAGGCACACTGGATCTGGGGCGGCGGCTGGTTATCTCAGATAGGATTCCATGATTTTGCCGGTTCTTGTGCGATACATATGGTAGGCGGTATCTCGGCACTGATCGGTGCGAAGATTCTCGGTCCCCGTATCGGTAAGTTCACGAAGGATAAGAACGGTAAAATTACGAAAGTTAATGCTTTTCCGGGTCACAATATCCCGATCGGCGCGCTGGGCGTGTTTATCCTGTGGCTTGGGTGGTACGGATTTAACGGTGCAGCGGCTACTACAGTGGAACAGTTAGGATCGATCTTCGTGACGACCACTATTGCGCCTGCGATTGCCACGGTAATATGCATGGTCTTTACATGGATAAAGTATGGCAAACCGGATGTGTCCATGTGCCTGAACGCTTCTCTGGCAGGGCTGGTTGCGATTACAGCATCCTGCGATGTCACGGACGCTTTCGGAGCCATCGTGATTGGTGCAGTTGCAGGTCTTCTGGTAGTGTTTGGTGTGTGGCTGTTGGATTATAAACTTCGCATAGATGATCCGGTGGGCGCGGTTGCTGTTCATTGTATGAACGGGATCTGGGGCACCATCGCGGTCGGGTTATTTGCCACGAATTCGGCGCCGGAATACTCCATCGCCGATGCGGCGGGTATCGAGCTGGTAGGTCTGTTCTATGGAGGCGGATTTAAACTGCTCGGCTTACAGCTGCTCGGTTTCGTGTCCGTTGCGGCATGGACGGCAGTTACGATCACGGTTGTATTTGTGGTGATCAGGGCAGTCATTGGTCTGCGGGCTTCCGCGGAGGAAGAGATTATAGGACTGGATGCCACGGAACATGGTCTGGTATCTGCTTATTCGGGATTCAGTATTATGGATGTATCTAATACGATGGCAATGGAGATCAACGAGAACACAAGCCTCGGAACGGAAGATTATAATGAGGCGTCTGATGTACAGAAGGATGCGGCAGTGAAAGTTGCTCAGGTACCGATGGCATCTGCGACAGGCATGTATAAGGTAGCGATCATTGCAAAACTGTCCAGATATGATCAGTTAAGAAAGGCAATGAATGATCTGGGCGTGACCGGCATGACGGTGACACAGGTTATGGGCTGTGGTATCCAGAAAGGTGCAGGTGAGATGTATCGTGGCGTTGAGATGGATGCAACCCTGCTTCCGAAGGTCAAAGTGGAAGTCGTAGTTAGCAAGATCCCGGTAGAGGATGTTGTGGAAGCTGCTAAGAAAGCGCTATACACAGGCCATATCGGAGACGGTAAGATATTTGTCTACAATGTTGACAGAGTCGTTAAGGTTCGGACCGGTGAGGAAGACTTTGCGGCATTGCAGGATGTGGAATAGATTGAATCAATATGATTGCAGTTGTTAATTTGCATTATAGATTAGCGTATACCTATATCCCTTAGTTTGTATATATAAAACGGGCTCCCGGTGCTTCCACCACCGGGGGCTCGTTTTATGTGGAGGATATATACATTCGCTGCATTAATATTTCGCTAAGATGCCATAATCAATTGTGATAAGATGCCATATTATGGTATGATTAAATTATGATCTCAACTCCAACATGTACTCGGCGAATACGCAAGTAGTGGTTTAAGATATTGTATTTACGTATAAAATAGAAATATTAGCTTAAGGAGGAAACAATTAGCCATGAGAAAGACAAAAATCGTATGTACCCTCGGCCCGGCAACAGACAATGAGGATGTACTCAGACAGATGATGTTAGAGGGGATGAACGTTGCCAGATGCAACTTTTCCCACGGAACTTATGAAGATCATAAGAAACGAATGGACATGGTCAAAAAGCTTCGTAAGGAAGTAGGGAAGCCGGTGGCAATCCTGTTGGACACGAAAGGTCCGGAAGTGCGGGTTAAGGATTTTAAAGAAGGAAAAGTGACGCTGGAAGAAGGTCAGTTATTTACATTGACTGCCGATGAAGTGGAGGGGACGAAGGATATCGTGAGCGTGACCTACAACCGTCTCTATGAGGATCTGGAAGAAGGAATGCGGGTGCTGATCGACGACGGACTGATCGAGATGACAGTGGAAAAGGTCGATAAGAATAATATTGTCTGCCGCGTCATTAACGGTGGTGTAGTGTCGAACCACAAGGGAGTCAACGTACCGGACGTGGATCTTTCCATGCCGTATATCAGCGATAAAGACAGAGAAGATATTCTCTTTGGTATAGAGCAGGATGTGGATTTTATTGCGGCATCTTTTGTACAAAAGAAGGAAGACATTCTGCAGCTTCGCAAACTGCTCGAGAAGAACGGCGGTGAGGATATCAGGATCATTGCCAAGATAGAGAACGCGCAGGGTGTTGCCAATGTCGATGATATCATAGAGGTGTCTGACGGCATTATGGTGGCAAGAGGTGACATGGGCGTAGAGATACCTTACGAGGAAGTGCCCGTGATTCAGAAAAAGATCATTAATAAAGTTTACCGTAGCGGCAAGCAGGTGATCACTGCCACGCAAATGTTAGAATCTATGATCAAGAACCCGCGTCCTACCAGAGCAGAGACGACTGATATAGCTAATGCGGTATACGACGGCACCAGTGCCATCATGCTCTCCGGAGAGACGGCGGCAGGCGCATATCCCGTGGAGGCGGTGAGAACCATGGTGCGCATCGCAGAGCGCACGGAGCAGGATGTGGATTACCGCAAGCGTTTCTTCCAGAATGAACGGGAGGTTAATCCGGATGTTACGGATGCCATTTGCCACGCTACATGTACAACCGCTCTGGATCTGAATGCCAAAGCAATTGTGACGGTGACCAAATCCGGCACGTCGGCGCGGATGATTTCAAGATATCGTCCGACCAGTGATATTATAAGCTGCACCACCACGGAGAAGGTGTGCCGGCAGTTGTCATTAACCTGGGGAGTGATACCGATATTGATTAAAGAGGAAAAGGAAGTATTCAACCTTTTTGACAGGGCGATCCACGCCGCTGAGAAGATGAAATTGTTGGAAAAAGGAGATCTGACGGTCATCACATCAGGCGTGCCGATCGGATTCTCCGGCACAACCAATATGATGAAAGTACAGATCGTATCATAAAAACAAACTCACCACAGGAATAGTCCCAAGACTTAAGATTGTGGTCAGGATGATGCCCTGCGAGATCGTACCCGTCTCCACATGAAGTTGCTTGGAGAGCATCAGCGGCATGTTGGCGGCGGGCACGGCGAGCATGAGCGCCATAGTATTTAAGATTAGAGGATTCCGAATGATTGGCCGGAACAGAACAATACAGCCTATAGGCACTAAAATCTGTCGCAGCAATGTAAACCCATACAGTTTCGGATGGGAAAAAATATCCTTAGGAGCCATCTGCGCGACAGAGACACCCAGAACCAGCATGGACAGCAGCGTGGTAGCCTGTCCCATATAGGTCAGGGTAGAGGATACGATGACCGGCACATGGAAATTACCCAAATAGAAAATGATGGTGGCCGCGGCGGAGATGGTTCCGGCGTTAATCAGCTTCTTCCATCGGGGAGAGGCACTATGTGCGGATACTGGATCCTGAGACGGATTACTTTTCTGAGGCGGATCAGACGGTAGCGTACTTTCCGATACAGAAATTTGGATCTGCTTTGCTTCTGCTCTCTGCAGCACCGAAATTCCGAAAGTATAGATCAGAATATTAAAAATCAGATTATAAATTGATACGAAGATCAAGGACTGTGTTCCCAGCACGGCGGAGGCGAGCGGAATACCGATGAATCCTACGTTGCCGAAAATCGTGAGCATCTGATAGGCATAGTGATACATGCCTGGCACACGCAGGATGCGCGGAATAAGAAAACTCACAACGATCAGTACAGCATACACGATCAGATAGATCCCTAACGCGATCCCGAGTTCATTAAGAGATACTTTAGGACCATTCTGAAAGGCAGAACAGATCAGCAGTGCCGGATTCGTTACATTGACAATTATGCCTGATATTTGTTTGGAAGTCACTTCTGACAGCATTTCTTTCTTATATAATAGTATGCCAATACCGATTAATATAAAGATCATAACCATCTGCTGTAATACGACTGTGATACTCATAGCACATCCCTTCCTCATTGATTCACGTATCAGAAAATGTATCGGTTACAGGAGTTCGTCTGTATGCCGATAGTGGATATTGTACCACGATTCCTTTTACATTAAAAATGTTTTTTGATTGGATTTAAAAATTATGTTTTTAACATATTTCTTTTCTTATATGGAAGATGTTGGTATAATAAAGCATGAAGTTATACTAGGGCTGCGAAATACGCAGTCCAAGTATAACTAAGTCATGCTTAGGAGAATGCAAAAAGCGTGCATTCTCCGTAGAGACTGAAATAGGATGTCTAAGTATAACTAGGCCATGTCCGAGAGAATGCAAAAACGTGCATTTTTATTTAGCCGTTTATGGATAGAGCAAAATGTAGCTTGGAGGGAAGACAACATCTTAAGGAGCCCCTTATAACACGCCAGCGCTTAACGAGGTATTTCACGAGTTTAGCGTCTGCTGCGTGTTCTACGGAGTGGAAGCGCGGCGACGA
Source organism: uncultured Lachnospiraceae bacterium (assembly GCA_947175435.1). GTDB lineage: Bacteria > Bacillota > Clostridia > Lachnospirales > Lachnospiraceae > UBA3282. Next base: position 12,310 of record CAMWMS010000049.1, read on the forward strand.
AGATGTTGTCTTCCATCCAAGCGGTCGGTTTAGAATATTCTAAAAAAGGAGAAATCGGTATGAACGTCACCTACAATGAACAAAACAGAGTTTTTAAATTAGACACGGTGAACGCGAGTTATTGTATCGGGATTGTGGATGAGGATAATTTTGTCGGACACATTTATTATGGAAGAAAGTTGACAGAGGATAATCTGACATACCTTATGCGTACCTACGAGCCGCCTTTTGTTCCGTCTCAGAACAATCGGGACAGAACGTCCTTCCTGGATACATTTCCGATGGAATATACGGGCGGCGGATTGGGTGATTACAGAGAGGGGACGCTGGCAGTCAGGACGACGGGCGGGCATAATGCCGTGTCGTTATCTTATGTGTCGCACAGAATATACGATGGTAAAGACGGGTTGCAGGACTTGCCGGCGACCTTCGGTGAAGCAGCGGATTGTAAGACGTTGGAGCTGACCTGCGAGGATAAGCTGCTACAGTTACAGGTTATTCTTTCTTACAGCATCTTTGCAGACAGCGATGCCGTGGCGCGGAGCGTGAAGATCGTCAATCAGGCCAAGGAGTCGATCTATCTGACGAAGGTTCTGTCTGCATGCATTGACATGGATAATGAAGATTACGAGATAATCACATTACACGGTTCGTGGGCGAGAGAGCGCATCATCCAGACGAGGCCGGTTATGAAGGGTAAGCAGAGTGTATCGTCGGTGCGCGGGGAATCCAGTCATCAGGAGCATCCTTTTATGGCATGGAAAAAGAAAACTACGACAGAGGAAAGCGGTGATATCTATGCCATGAACTTAGTCTATTCGGGTAATTTCATGGCGCAGATCGAGGCGGACCAGTTCGGCAGCATCCGAGCCATGATGGGAATCCATCCGCAGGATTTTAGTTGGAAGCTGAAGGCGGGAGAGAGTTTTCAGGCACCGGAAGTAGTCTGCGTTTACTCGGCGCAGGGCATAGGAGGCATGACGAGAACTTTCCATGATCTGTACCGCAATCATCTCATCCGCGGTGAGTATAAAGATAAGAAGCGGCCGATTCTGATCAATAACTGGGAAGCAACCTATTTTGATTTTAATACGGAAAAATTATTGGATATTGCCCGACAGGCATCCAAACTCGGTATCGAGATGTTAGTGATGGACGATGGCTGGTTCGGACACAGAAACGACGATAATTCGAGTCTGGGCGATTGGCAGGTTAATGAGGATAAGCTGAAAGGCGGACTGAAATATCTGGTGGACGAAGTCAATAAATTAGGCATGAAATTCGGTATCTGGCTGGAGCCGGAGATGATTTCACCGGATTCGGATCTGTACCGCGCGCATCCCGATTGGGCAATCGCGATTCCGGGCAGAACAGGCAGCCTTGCACGCAATCAGTATGTGCTTGATCTGACGAGAAAAGAAGTCAGGGATTATGTCTATGAGATGATTGCAGCGGTTCTCCGGAGCGCCAATATTGAATATGTGAAATGGGATATGAACAGGCAGTTGAGCGATCTGGGCAGTTACGGGCTTCCGGCTGACAGACAGGGGGAACTGTTCCACAGACAAGTGCTCGCCGTATATGAACTGCAAGACAGGATGACGACCGAATTTCCTCATTTGCTTTTGGAGAACTGTTCCGGCGGGGGAGCCAGATTCGATGCGGGTATGCTGTATTACAGTCCGCAGATATGGTGCTCGGATGATACTGACGCGATCGAGCGGCTGTCCATTCAGGCAGGCACGTCCCTGATCTATCCGCTGTCCACAATGGGAGCGCATGTGTCTGACTGTCCGAATCATACGGTCGGCAGAGTAACGCCTTTTGAGACGAGAGGTTATGTGGCGTTGGCAGGAACATTCGGCTATGAGTTGGATGTGACGAAGATTCCGGAGCAGGATCGTAATATGATTCCGGAGCAGGTTGCCATGTACCACAAGTATAATGATCTGGTGCGCATGGGTGATTATTATCGAATCGCGCACTATGCAGACAATCATTATTACGACTGTTATGAGGTAGTGGCTAAGGATAAGAGTGAGGCGCTTGTCACCTACATTCAGGTGCTCGGCAGACCGAACTTCCACAGCAGGCGTATCCACATCCCGGGACTTGATCCGGAAACGGTTTATGTGATTGAAAATGCACATGACTGGCCGGAGATCAAGCAGACACAGTATAAGGGTGACACCCTGCACCATGCAGGCATCAATATACCGCCGATCAGCGGTGACTTTAAGGGCAGGCTGATGCATCTGATCAGGAAATAGTATAGACAAAGAGCAATGTGATATTCTGGACATAATATCATGAAAGAAAGAATAGAATAAAAAGGCAGGTTAGAGAATATGATCGTACAAAAATATAAAGACATGCTTCAGGGCAAATCAGTAATTAGGCAGTTATCGGAGTTCGCCACTGCGAGGGGCGCAGAGATAGGGTATGAGAATGTGTTTGATTACAGTCTGGGAAACCCTTCCGTACCTGCGCCGCAGAAGTTCACAGACACAATGATTGATCTGTTGCAAAACAGAAATCCCATGGAACTCCATGGCTACAGCCAGAGCCTTGGCATACCGGCTGTGCGGGATAAGGTGGCGGAATCCTTGAATAAGCGGTTCGGCATGAATTATACGGGTAACCACATTTTTATGACCACCGGAGCGGCGGGCGCTATCGCCCATGCTGTGCGGTGTGTGAGCGAACCCGGTGACGAGATCATCACGTTTGCGCCGTATTTTCCGGAATATGGTCCCTATATCAACCTGACAGGTGCGACGCTTAAAGTGATTCCCGCAGACACGGACAGCTTCCAGATCAATTTTGAGGCATTTGAAGAGATGCTGACGGAGAAGGTTGCGGCGGTTCTGATCAATACGCCCAATAATCCTTCCGGCGTGGCATACTCTTCGGAGACACTTCGTAAACTGGCAGCAATTATGACGGAGAAAGAGAAAAAGTATGGGCATGATATCTTCCTGATTTCCGATGAGCCTTACAGAGAGATTGTTTTTGCAGGGGTGGAAGCGCCTTATCCGTCGAAATTCTATGCAAATACACTGTCATGTTATTCCTTTTCGAAATCCTTGTCTTTGCCGGGAGAACGAATCGGGTATGTGGCAGTGAATCCGGAATGTACAGATGCAGAGCTGATCAGTACGATATGCAGTCAGATTTCCAGAGGTACGGGGCATAACTGTCCGCCGTCCATCATACAGCTGGCTGTGGCGGAAGTGCTTGATCTGACATCCGATTTGTCGGTCTATGAGACGAATATGAATATTCTGTATCGGGAGCTCACCGGTCTGGGATTTGAATGCGTAAAGCCCGGTGGAACCTTCTATATGTTCCCCAAGGCTTTGGAGGAAGACGCAGTCGCTTTTTGTGAGAAGGCAAAGAAGTATGATCTGGTTATCGTGCCCGGCAATACGTTCGGCGCGGACGGATATGTTCGCCTTGCGTACTGTATTGATACGGAGAAGGTGGAGCGCTCTCTGGAAGCATTCAGGAAATTTGTAAAGAGTGAGTACTGATTATTTTAGAAAGGCATGGAAAGATACATGATAAGCATAATCGAAATTCTGAAAGCAATTTTGTTCGGTGTCGTGGAGGGAATTACGGAGTGGCTGCCGATCAGCAGCACAGGGCACATGATCCTGCTCAATGAGTTTGTGACGCTTGATGTCTCACCGGAATTCTGGGAGATGTTTCTGGTGGTGATACAGCTCGGTGCGATTCTGGCAGTGGTGATTTTATTCTGGAATAAAATATTTCCCTTCCGGTTTCAAGAGAAGCCGGTGATACAGAAGGATATTTTCGTACTGTGGTTTAAGATTCTGGTGGCGTGTATTCCGGCGGCGGTGATAGGACTGGCATTTGATGATGTGCTGGATGCGCTGTTTTATAATCCATGGTGTGTATCGATTGCCTTAATCGTTTTTGGTATTGCGTTTATCGTGATAGAGAACCGTAACAGAAATATGAAGCCGAAGATTCGGGAACTGAGTCAGATCACTTATCAGACTGCCCTTATGATCGGTGTATTCCAGCTTCTGGCGGCGATATTTCCGGGGACATCCCGCTCCGGCGCAACAATAGTCGGCGCGCTTATGATCGGTGTATCCAGAACCGTGGCAGCAGAGTTTACTTTTTTCCTGGCGATTCCGGTTATGCTGGGTGCAAGCCTTCTTAAGATCGTGAAGTTCGGATTTAACTTTACGGGTGCGGAAGCAGTGATTCTGTTAGTGGGTATGATAGTAGCTTTTATCGTATCGGTGATCGTGATCCGCTTCCTGATGGGGTATATTAAGAAGCATGATTTCAAAGTGTTCGGCTGGTATCGCATTGTGCTGGGGGCGGCGGTGCTGTTATATTTCGCACTGGCAGGATAGCGGTGGGAAATGGCGTAAAAGGGCGTTATTTTGGCTTTTTTTGGGTCATTTCGTATAAAATACCGAAAGAAAAGGGCAAGTATTTGTTACAGATTGTTGATTGACAGTACATCGGTATTGCGTTAAAATCCCCATAGAGTCCGAAAGAGTATGGACTGGGGACTTATGAAAAAGAGTAATCGTAACATTTGACGTCCGAGGGAATCGGACAGTGTGGAAGGAGAAGACTTATGGCAGAAACAAAGAAAACAGCAATTGCGAAACCGGTAGCGAAGGCAGTAGCAGCACAACCTGCAGATACAAAGACAGAAGAAGCAAAGACAACTACGGCAGCACCTGCAGCAGAGACTAAGAAGACAGCGAAGAAGACAACTACCAGAAAGACAACAGCAAAGAAGGCACCTGCTAAGAAGACGGCTGCTGAGAAGAAGACAACCGCGAAGAAAGAGGCGGTGAAAGCAACGTTCAATTTACAGTTTGCAGGTAAATCTTACACAACGGAAGATCTGGTTAAGATTGCCAAAGACGTATGGAAATACGATCTGAATCAGAAGGCCGGTGATTTCAAAACGGTTGAACTGTATGTGAAACCGGAAGAGAACGTAGTTTACTACGTAATCAACGGAGATGTGACAGGTAACTTTGGTATTTAATGTACATAGCGATTATTAAAATGACGCAGAGGCGGTCGATTTGAGGAAATCTTGAATCGGCCGCTTTTTATATAATAGGAAATTCCTCCTGCCGGAGGAATCTTGAATTGAAATAGCCC
>CAMWMS010000050.1 GCA_947175435.1 uncultured Lachnospiraceae bacterium
CATGTAACAGAACTATTAACTTATACAAAATATTCTTCCGAACTGTCAAACTTAGGTGCACAAAGAACTTGAAATTCCACATCGGTTTCACCAATATTTTTTATACCGTGCATTTCTTCCTCATGAGAATAGAAAGTCAATGTAAAAGGTTCATTACTATTTATTTCCTTATCAAAATCTTTCCCTAATACAATTATGTGCCCACCATGATAAAAAAAGAAAGATTCGTATCCAACATCTTGTCCATCAATATCCAATGGTCGTTTATGATAATGTTTTGCTAATGTATGTCCGCTTTCTACTTTAGCAAAAATGATGTCAGCAGCCAAATTGCTAGGAAGATTACAATTAGTACCTGCATACATATCATGTTTTTCTGAATAACTCCAATTTAATTCACTGTTCTTGACATATTTCATAGTACGCACCTCGTGATCTTTTTTGATTTGTAAATTAATAAGAGAACTAAAGTATTCCATTTTAAAATATTCACTTATTAATTTATTTTGAATATACTACAATATTAGGCAAAATGCAACATGAAATTTACACTCGAGATTCGGGTATTTATTTGCAAAAAACGGATTTATAAGGGAGTGAATTCTACGGATAAGATGGGAAATGTTAAGCTGGTGAAGTATGGATATATTGCATGAAAATTATTTACTTTAAGCCGATTGGCAAGAAGATTTACGGAATGAGTTTTGTGAATCATCATAATTTGTATCAGTCAAATAACAATGAAAATATCATATATGTAGGAGGTTACGGGAATATAATCTTACGGGTACTGATATTATGGAGTGCTTTAAGTTTAGCAATGTAAAAGGTATAAAGCATTGACATAATTGTTTTGTTCCTCATGTAATCGGGTGTGAAGATGATCTTAAGAGCCTTGCGTAAAGAGCTGGGCAATCGGGTCGATCTGAGATTTTATAATGACAGGAAACGTTCGTTTCACCCTAAAGCATACATTTTTCATTACGAGAACAGCGGGGAAATCTACATAGGCTCTTCCAATATTTCTAAAAGTGCGCTGACTTCCGGAATCGAGTGGAATTACCGGTTCAGCAGTCTGGCTGACGGCGAGAATTTCCGGCTGTTTTTTGAGACCTTTTCCGATCTGTTCGAGCACCATTCGATTGTGATCAATGATGCGGAACTGGACGCATATTCCCGCAACTGGCATAAACCGGCTGTTTCCAAGGATTTGGCAAGATATGACGATTTGGAGGATGAAATTGACATAAGTGTCATATCTGGAAAGAATGCGGGAATAGATAGATTTATCGCAGAGGAGAGTATCAGAGTTGGCAATGACGATATGAAGCCGACACCGTTTTTCCAGCCTAGAGGCGCACAGATCGAAGCGTTGTATGCTTTGGAGAACAGCCGTGCAGAGGGCGCTGTGAAAGGATTGGTGCAGGCAGCTACAGGAGTGGGTAAAACCTATCTTGCTGCATTTGATTCTGTGCCGTACAAACGAGTATTATTTGTGGCACACCGCGAAGAGATATTACAGCAGGCAGCAATATCTTTTAGGAACGTGCGGCAATCGGATGATTATGGATTTTTCAAGGGAAAGCAGAAGGATACTGACAAATCTGTCATTTTTGCATCCGTGGCAACTTTGGGCAGAGAAGAGTATCTGACGGAAGATTATTTCGAGCCCGATTATTTTGACTACCTTGTCATTGATGAATTTCACCACGCAGTCAATGACCAATATCAAAGGATCGTAAACTATTTCAAGCCGCAGTTTTTGCTGGGGCTTACTGCTACGCCTGAGAGAATGGACGGCAGGAACATCTACGAGATTTGCGATTATAACGTGCCCTATGAGATTTCTCTGAAAGAAGCCATCAACAAGGGCATACTGGTTCCTTTCCATTATTATGGGATCTACGATGAGACGGATTATTCCTTCCTGCATCTGGTAAAAGGCCGTTATGATGAAAAGGAATTGAACGAGACATACATCGGAAATGTCAGAAGATATGATCTGATCTACAAATATTATCAAAAGTATCCCTCCAAAAGAGCTCTGGGCTTTTGCTGTTCCAGACAGCACGCGGAGGAGATGGCAAAAGAATTCTGTAAAAGAGGCGTTGAAGCCGTAGCAGTATATAGTAATGCGGACAGAGAGTTTTCCGAAGACCGGGAGAAAGCGGTCGAGAAACTGAAGAAACAGGAAATCAAGGTGATTTTTTCGGTGGACATGTTTAATGAAGGGGTAGATATTGCGTCTCTCGACATGGTCATGTTCCTGCGTCCGACGGAGTCTCCCGTTGTATTTTTACAGCAGTTGGGGCGTGGACTGCGCACCAGCCGGGGCAAAGAATATCTGAATGTACTTGATTTCATTGGTAATTACGAGAAAGCCGGGCGGGCGCCTTTTCTGTTAAGCGGAGGCAAAAGCTTCGTAGAGCGGTCGGCGGGTGATTATTACAGGCTCGAATATCCCGATGATTGTATCGTGGATTTTGATATGCGGCTCGTTGACCTTTTTAAAGAACTGGATAAAAAGTCTTTATCCGTCAGGGAACGGATCAGACAGGAATACTACATAATCAAGGAATTGCTGAATGATAAGGTTCCGACGCGCATGGATTTTTTTACTTATATGGAAGACGATATATATCAGTATTGCATGAAAAATGCGAAAGAAAACCCGTTCCGGCGGTACATGGACTTCTTATATGAACTGCATGAATTGTCCGCTGATGAGGAAACTGTTTATCATAGTATCGGAAGAGAATTTTTGTCGTTGATTGAGACGACAGATATGCAGAAGGTCTATAAAATGCCGATTCTGTACAGCTTTTATAATCACGGAGATGTGCGTCTGGCAGTGACGGATGATGAGGTGCTGGAAAGCTGGAAGGAGTTTTTTAACACCGGAACAAACTGGAAAGATTTAGTGACAGATGTGTCATATTTGGAATATAAGAAAGTAACTGACAGACAACATTTAAGTAAAGCGAAAAGTATGCCGATTAAATTCCTGAAAGCTTCCGGAAAGGGCTTTTTTATTGACAGGGATGGTTATGCGCTGGCGATTAGGGAAGAGCTGGCGGGAATTGCGGAGAATGAAGCTTTTAGGCAGCAGATGAAGGACATACTGGAATACAGAACGATGGAGTATTATCGGAGAAGATATACGGACAGGGTTTAATTGAAGTTTTGATATGTGTGGAATGAAAAAAGACCAATCCGAAGATTGGTCTGATTTTTACAAGTCACCAATTGCCTAATAGTGACGCCAACACATGACGCTTACCTCGAAAATGGCACTTACATAGGACTTACTGTTGGTAAACTTATATTAGCATATGCAGTTTGCACTGTCAATATTCGTGAGAAAAAAAGCGAAATTTGTAAAAACTGCATTTTTGAACTCATTTTGGAAATTCAAAGACAAATTTTAGAATTCCAGCATCTTTTAATTTTTTGATTTCATCCGAATAGCCGCCTGTTTGAAGGTGAGAGTAGTATAAATTTGCAAAAACATCTGCAATTTGTATAAGGCAATTGTTTGATGAATCGTAATATGTGACATCAAATTTTCCGGTAGCAGTTCCGTTCATTGAAAGTTCAGTGTTCAAGTAGTTTTCAAGGAAGAATCTGGTTTCTGTTTTTTCGTTTCGTTCATCGAGTTGAAGAAAGCAGTCTTCATTGGGTAAATAGCCTTTACGAATGAAGTATTCAATAGCTAACTTCATGGTATAATTGAAAACGCGGGCAGTATTCTGACAGAAATGATCCGTAAGCTTGTCATTTTCGATTTTTATGAAGTAGACTTCAAATGATTGTTTACGAGAAAAGAAATTGACAAATGCTTGTTTCATTTTCTTATCAAATTGAGAACCTTTAAGTTCTTTAAAGGAACCATTGGAAAACATTTTGCCGCCCTCTTTTACAACATTTCCGGTTTTAGGATGTACTTTATCCTTATCCAGTTCAAGCAGCCGGTCGTGGTTAGATGAAACAAAACGTTTGTATGCGCGTTTTAAAGCGTCTTTATTGGTAGCGTGTATTAAAGAAACTATAAAATATTTGTTATTAGGGATATGGTTGTTAATTGATCCCGATTCATCTATGTAAATAATCAAATAATCACTCCTTATATTTTGAAATATAGTCAATTATAGCAGATGCTACTAAGAAATGACAAACAAAATGTTTTTCCTTCAATTTCCCATGTTGACAGTATCAAAATCACCACATTATAATCTATTACAACAGCAGAAGTTTATATTTCGATCCGAAACCGTTTTTAAAAGAAAAGATGATGAAGGTTTATATTTAGGACGAAGATTTTAAACCTTACTATATAGATATTGATGAGAGGCTGACATAGTCTGAATATTATTAGAACTTTCAGGTGATAGTACAGATATTGAGTAAAGACACCTAATGTCAAAATGCATCATGCTGTTAAGAGACTGTTTTATCGGAAATGAATCGGAAATTAATGAGAAATGAATCAGAAATCAACAAAGAAACAGGGAGTATATAACCAATGGACAACCTCACACAACAAATTTTTTCAGAAAATATGCTGCAATATTTAAATGGCAGCCCTACCGCGTATCACGCCGTAGAGAACGCAGCGGTAATGCTTAGAAACCATGATTTTCAGGAACTGAAAGAAACGGAAAAATGGTCGCTGCATGCGGGCGGCAAGTATTTTGTCGTGAACAATCATTCATGTATCATTGCTTTTACAGTAGGAGGCGGAGATTTGGCGCAGGAGGGATTTCGGATCATAGGTGCGCACACCGATTCACCCGGCCTGAAAATTAAGCCGGGAGCCTGTATGCTCACACCGGATGGATATGTGAAGCTGAATGTGGAAGTTTATGGCAGCGCCATATTAAGTACATGGTTTGACCGTCCTCTTGCCATGGCGGGGCGGGTGATCGTGAAGCAGGGCGGCGGACTGGTGGAGCGACTCGTTAAGATTGACAAACCTGTGTGTATGATTCCCAATCTCTGCATTCACTTTAACAGGGATAGCAATACAAATTGCAGTTATAATAAACAGACGGATATCCTTCCTTTGCTGTCCATGAAAGAGGAGGGAATGGAGAAAGGCGATTATCTGTTTGAACTGATTCAGAAGGAAACAGGTATAGAGAAGACAGATATTTTGGACTATGAATTATTTTTGTACGAATATCAGAAGGGAATCTTCATGGGACCAAATGAAGAATTTATCTCTGCTTCCCGAATCGATAATCTGTGTATGGTTTATGCCGGACTGTCAGCGTTGCTGGAATCTGAAGAAGATGGAAAGAAATGTAAAGTGTTTGCCGCTTTTGATCACGAGGAGGTGGGAAGTGCCTCTGCGCAGGGAGCTTATTCCGATTTCTTGCCGCATACATTGGAGCGGATCAGTAAAAATCTCGGATTGACGGATGACGCTTGTTTTCAGGCGATAGCGAATTCGACATCGATCTCTGCGGACACAGCCCATGCGGTTCACCCGAATTACAGTGATAAGCATGATTCAGAGAGCTGTCCTGTGCTGTGTGGCGGTCCCGTGATCAAATATTCTGCATCACAACGGTACAGTACCAATGCATTCAGTGCTGCATATTTTATGGAAGCCTGCAGACGGGCGCAGGTTCCGTATCAGAAGTATGTCAACAGAAATGATATCGTCGGCGGCTCTACGATCGGGCCGGCGTTATCCAGTCTGACCACGATTCCTACGGTAGACATCGGAACACCTGTGCTTGCAATGCATTCGATCCGGGAATTTGGGGCTGTAGTGGATAATTTCTATGCGAAAGAAGCGTTTCGTGCGTATTATGAGGATAAGGAAGCTTAAAAGATATTCTTCGGCGAGATTCCTCTCTGGGAAGGGAGAGCACACAACATGGAGAAACGAAAAGCGAAAAGAGGGCTGACAGAACTTCTTATGGCAGGCGCTATTTTCAGTGGCGTAGGAATCGTATTCATGCCGGTAGGCATCTTCGTAGGGAGCGAAAACATAGAGGGCAATCCCTTTCTTTTCAAGGCTGTATTCTGCGGGCTGGGAGCAATGCTTCTGATCATAGGCGCGCTGTGCCTGTGGTTGGAGATTCGTCAAAGATCCCGCATCAACAGGCTGATCAGTTCAGGGCAGTACATTATGGCGGAAATCTCAGAGATTACGATGAATTATGCCGTCCGTGTGAATCGCCGTCATCCCTACATAGTGGTATGCCGATATCAGGATATGTACGGCAATATTCATCTGTTCAGAAGCAGGAATTTGTTCTTCGACCCGGCGACGATTCTGAAAGATCAGATGGTAAGGGTCTATGTGGACGGGGAGGATTTTGATCATTATTATATGGATATCGATGAGATATTGCCTACAGTGATTCAGCATTAATAATTCGAGGTCTATCTCATTTGATTTCAGCTCAGCTGGTAAAAAAATCATTTCACCCCTAAAGTCTCACGGGAATTATCCGATACAAATAATGTAAAGAATTATTTATGCATGAAAGGAGGCATCTTCTATGCGTATTGAATCATATACACAGGTACAGCAGTTATACAACACGAAGAAGCCCGCAAAATTACAGGGAAAAGCAAAGTCGGGTGCTTCCGACCAGATACAGATTTCCAGTATCGGTAAGGATATCCAGACTGCAAAGAACGCAGTGGCAGCAGCGAGTGACATCAGAGAAGAACTGACAGCTCCTATCAAGGCAGGTATTGCGAACGGCACCTATCAGGTGAGCGGAGAGAGCTTTGCAGAGAGACTGATGAAGAAGTACGAAGAGAGCGGAAGTCTGTAGACACAGTGAAGGAGAGCTATCGGCGTGGCGAGTTTAATGGAAGTCTTGATCGATGTTTTGGAGAAAGAGAGCCAGGAATATGAGAATCTCTTGGCTCTGTCCATGAAGAAAACTCCGGTCATTGTGTCTGAGGACTTAGAGCAGTTGGCAAAAATCACGGATGAAGAGCAGATCATAGTAAGCAGAATCAATCATCTGGATCATCAGAGAAATGAAGCTGTCAATGATATTGCGAATGTGCTTAACAAGGATGTTGAAAAATTAAAGATTGTAGATTTGATCAAGATGCTGGCGGCAAGACCGGAAGAACAGGAGAAACTGGCAATTGTGTTCGATAAACTGCAGGATAACGTGCGCAGTGTGAAACGAATCAACGAGCAGAACCGCGAACTGATTCAGGAAGCATTGGAACTGGTGCAGTTTAATATGAACGTTCTCCAGGCGATGAACAAAGCTCCGGAGACAGCGAACTACAACAAGGGCGCTTACAATACCGGTGATATGATCGGCTCAAGTTACAAAGCCTTTGATGCGAAACAATAATTGTTAAGGACGGTAGATTTATATGTCATTGATGGGAAGCCTTTATACGGGCGTATCAGGATTACAAACTTCAAATAATGCGCTGAATACAACGGCGCATAACATGTCTAATATGGACACCGCGGGATATACCAGACAACAGGTAGCCCAGGCAACCAGATCGTATGTGACGATTGAGAAGAGCAATAAGACGAACTGGAAGCAGTTAGGTCTCGGTGTCAATTATTCCCGTACAAGACAGGAAAGAGATTATTTTTTGGACAAAAACTATCGCAGGGAGGCCGGACGGAATTCTTTTTATGAAGTCTCGGCTTTCACGATGGAAGAAATAGAGTATATATTAGGCGAGAGCGAATCGGGCGGATCGATCGAGGGACACGAGTTTTCGGAATCGATATCCAATTTCTGGGTAGCTGTGCAGGAACTCAGCAAGGATCCGACCAGTTCAGTCAATCAGAACCTGTTCGTGACACGCGCTTATGAATTTGCAGAGAGAGCTTCGGCAGTGTATAACAGCTTATGCCAGTATCAGGACAACTTGAACCAGACGGTTGTTAAGGAAGTGAACAATATTAACAGCTATGCGCAGGAGATCGAGGATCTGAACAGGATGATCGTAAAGACCGAGGCGGGTGGTGTGGAGCATGCCAATGACTTGCGTGACCGTCGGAATTACCTGCTGGATGAACTGGGCAAGATGGGGAATATTTCCTACAGCGAGGATACACTGGGTTACATGACCGTGAAATTCGAAGGCATTGATCTTGTGAAAGGTTCTATGGTCAACAGGGTGGAATTGTACACGGACCCGAAGACGGGCTTCTATACTCCGTATTGGAAAATGCTGGCGCACTGCGATTATGATGAAAAAGGTAATATTGTAGTGACGAAGGAAGGAATCGAAGGAGCGGAAGTGTTTGATCTGACCGCGGTGGTATCTTCCGACCGGAATACGGATATCGGTTCGCTTAAGGCCATGCTTCTTGCAAGAGGCGATCATAGAGCCACATACCGCGAGCTTAAGGATATTAATACGGACGGGGAATACCAGGAGGGCTGGTATAACAGCAATATATCCCAGTCCATCATCATGAATATACAGGCGGAATTCGATCAGCTGATCAATGCCGTGGCAACGAAGATTAACGGTATTCTGGCGGAAGAGGCGGAAAAGGCAGGACCGGCCGGTGTATCGGATTATCTCCGGGATGAGAATGGAGACCCTTATCAGTTGTTTGTGAAGAAAATCGATATCGATGACTGGACGGTTTCCAATATCATGATCAATCAGGAACTTAGACAGAACCCGGCGCTTTTGAGATTCCGTAAGGAGGAGCATTCGGAAGATAATCCGCTGACGGAGAGACTGAAAGCGGCTTTTGAAGAAAAGATTTATACCTTAAACCCTAACGTGGAGACACCGCTTTGTTTCAGAGATTACTATACGAATCTGGTGGCGCAGGTGGCTAACAGCGGTTCGGTATTCCGGGGAATTCAGGAGACACAGACGCAGACAGCAGATTCATTGTTTAATGCGAGAGAGCAGGTGGTCGGCGTTTCCTCCGATGAAGAGCTGACCAATATGATCAGATATCAGAATGCATACAACGCATCCAGCCGTTATATCAACGTAATAAGCGAGATGCTGGAACATATTTTAACCACACTTGGTCGATAAGACAGAGGGAGTAAGCATATGCCATCTACATTTTTCGGATTAGAAATTGCAGCGTCGGGACTGAGGGCTTCTAATGCGGCGCTCAATACGACGGCGAATAATATCAGTAATACTCATACGGAAGGATACAGCAGACAGGAAGTGAAGCAGGAGGCGATGAATCCTCTGCGCGTGTTTGCGACATACGGTTGTGCGGGTGCGGGCGTTGACACACTGGCGATCGAGCGGATCAGGGATCAGTTCTATGACAACAAATTCCGCGATAATGAGACGAAGCTGGGCGAGTTTGACACCAAAGCATACTATTGTAAGATGATCGAGGAGTACTTAAAGGATGACGGCAAGACCGGTTTTAAGTCTATATTCGATCAGGTTGGATTGGCGCTTCAGGAGATTACGAAGAATGCCAGCAGTGAGTCTTACAAGAGAGCATTCATTTCCACGGCGAAAAGTATGGCGGATTACTTCAATAATATGTATGGTGATCTGCAGAATCTGCAGGCTGACGTGAATGATGAGATCAAGATACGTGTGGATCACATCAATTCTATTGCGCAGGACCTTGCGACGGTGAATAAACAGATCAATGCCATCGAAATGACGGGAACCGTAGCAAATGAGCTTCGGGATAAAAGAGACGTGCTGATCGATGAATTATCCGCGATCGTGGACGTTCAGGTATCGGAGTCTCCCATCTATGACCAGCTTGGCAATGTGACCAACGCAAACAGATATATTGTGCGAATTGCGGGCGGACAGATGCTGGTGGATCAGAATGATTATAATCAGCTTGTCTGTGAGGCGCGCGCTTCGGGAGAGAAAGAGCATCAGACGGATATAGACGGTCTGTATGATATCCATTGGACAAACGGCATCGATTTCGGATTATATAATTCGTCTATGGGCGGTGAGCTTAAAGGACTGATCCAGATGCGTGACGGTAATAACGGAGAATATTTCAACGGCACAACCACGGAAGTGATCTACAGCGGTAAGACCACCCGGGTGACGATCGAGACATCTGCGTCGTACTTAAACAGCATGAGTAAGTGTAATCTTTCCGATACGGGCGGTATTATCAATGTAGGAGATCAGTTATATTATTACACGGATTGGACTTATGAGGGCGACGGCGTATACACATTTACGATTGATAATGTGGCCAGCGATGAGCCCCTTACAGCGGCGAAGAACTATCGACAGGCAACCATTGGCAGTGACGTAAACTATCAGGGTGTACCGTACTATATGGCACAGATGAATGAGTGGATGCGTGATTTTGCCAAGGCAGTCAACGATATCTTTACGGATGGTATGACGGATGCGGAAGAGGATGCAGGCATTCTGTTCACAGGTGTCTATCCGAAGAATGACGGACAGTATACCGAGGGGCAGCTGAATGACTCCGCTATGAACGGTAAAGGATATTATTACCTGACTTCAGGAAATGTAACGATCGTGGAAGCTTTGATGAAGGATGCTTCGCTGCTCGGTACCAGAGGCAAAAACGAGAAGGTGAATGTGACTGATCCCGAAGAAGTTGACGGTGTGGAACAGTGCCAGCAGGTCAGAAAAGTGATTTCCATGATGAGCGACAAGAACCAGTTCAGTTTCCGTGGAAGAGATGCAGGCGGTTTCTTGGAATGTGTACTTTCCGATGCAATGTTAAACGCTAAGAATGCGAACACCTTCTATTCCACATACTTAAGTCTGGAGACGAACATCGACAATCAGAGAACTTCCATCTCCGGCGTAGACGAGGACGAGGAAGCGGTAAGCCTGGTGAAGTACCAGAACTCTTACACGCTGGCATCTAAGATGATTTCCGTACTGACGGAAATCTATGACAGGCTGATTTTACAGACGGGCGTTTCATAATAGATATATATAAACCGCAAACTAGGAAAAGAGGATGATGAAGCCATGAGAATGACAAATAAGATCATGCGGAACAATTCGCTGTACAACATCAATCAGAACAAGATTCTGGAAGATAAACTGACCAACCAGATGACCAATCAGAGTAAGATCGCGAGACCTTCCGATGATCCGGTGGTAGCGATCAGAGCACTTCGCTTGAGAAGTAATGTGACAGCTTTGACACAATACTATGACAAGAACGCTTCGGATGCGGATCAGTGGCTGACAGTGACGGCGGATGCGCTCACCACGATAGATGAGGTGCTGACAGATCTGTACAAACAGGCTACTGGCGCTGCTAATAAAGACTTTACGGCGGATAATCTGGAGATCGTTCTGACACAGATGAAGTCTTTGACGAAGGAATTCTATGCCAGCGGTAACGTGGATTATGCGGGACGCTATGTATTCTCCGGTTACAGAACTGACACGGCTATCACTTTCTCGGCAGAGGATATCGCGGAGATGAGCAAACATCCCGTGTCCTTTGAGATTAATGAAGATTTTGGATATGATAAGATCAGTACGATCAGTTATACGGATTTTGGTGCGTTGTCTAATACGATAGCAGGTGATGGCATCAGACCGAATAATACCAGTTATGAACAGGATATCACGAACACGAAGTTGTTCCGTATGCGCCTGTCCTACAATAATGTAGATGGCGCGTTGGATGCTGACGGTAATCCGACTGGTCCGATTCCGCTCACGCTTACGGTCAACGGCACTGCGGTTGCGCCGGCTTCGTTTAAGGAATATGCCGATGCAGAGACGGCTTATAATGAGATTGCCACGGGTGCATATACGGGAATTGCTTATATTCCCTCCACCGGTGAGCTGGTATTCAGCGAGGACTATTATCAGAATAATTACAAAGAGGGCGATAAGTTCTCAGTTACCTATAATAAGTCCGATTGGCTCGAGGGCGATATCAATCCGGTACACTATTTCCGGTGTACGGAGACGAAGGATATCGGCGATGGTACAATGACAGATACCAAGCAGACCGGCTACAACTATACCTCGAGCAATCAGGATATCTATTATGATGTAGGATTCAACCAGCAGATTCAGGTGAATACACTGGCAACAGAAGTATTTACCCATGATGTTAGAAGGGATATGGACGATTTCCAGCACTGCCTGACACAGCTTCGCGATATCGAGACGAACATCAGCGATATCGAGAAAAAGAGAGCAGAGTTTGCTGAGGACAGCGATGATTATAAGAACTGGACGAAGAAGCTGGAGGCAGCGAATAAGGCGAAGGATTATATCCGTGAGAACATCCATACTAAGTTCGAGAACCAGATTACAAAATATCAGACATATATGAATGATAACAATATCGCGATCACCAATAACGCGACGAGAGGCAGTAGATTAGAGCTGATCTCGACAAGACTCTCGAATCAGAAAGCTACCTTTAAAGATCTGCAGACTGACAATGAGGGAATTGATGTCACGCAGGTGGCAGTGGAACTGTCCGCTTCCGAATTGACATATCAGGCGGCTCTCATGGCGACCGGCAAGATCATGGAGACCAATCTGATGAATTATATTTAAAAACAGTTACTTCTTAATTGGAGTTTGCATAGCAAACTCGCAATCGAATTTATTCGATTTGTTAATTTGCGAAGCAAATTTACTTTTTTGAAAGGCGGTTATGGGATATGCAGATTACGACAAAAGTATTTGGCAAGATTATGATAGACGATGACAAGATCATACATTTTCCGAAAGGCATTATCGGATTTCCGGATCTGACGGAGTTTACGCTTGTGCACGATGAGGAGAAAGGAACGGATTCCATACACTGGCTCCAGTCTATTCAGGAGCCGGCATTTGCCATGCCGGTGATGGACCCGCTCATCGTATGTCCGGACTACAATCCGGAGGCGGATGATGAACTGTTCAATGTACTGGGAGAGATTAAACCCGAGGAGCTGCTTGTGCTGGTTACGGTTACGGTTCCGAAAGACTTGACACAGATGTCGGTAAATCTCAAAGGCCCCATCGTCATCAACGCCGCTGAGAAGAGGGCTTTGCAGATCATTGTAGAAGGCGATGAGTATAAGGTGAAGTTTCCGATCTATGATATTTTAAACAAGAAGAAAGCAGGTGAGTAAATGTTAGCTTTATCCAGAAAAAAGAATGAAGCGCTGGTGATCAATAATAATGTTGAGATCACGGTACTCGAGATTAAAGGCGAGCAGGTAAAGCTGGGCATTAGCGCGCCGAGAGAGGTACCCGTATACCGCAAGGAAGTATATGTGCAGATTCAGGATTCCAACAAGGAAGCTGTCAATATGGACGGCATGGAAGCACTGAAAAATTTGCTGGGGTAAAAGAATTTCGCCAAAATCCTAAATAATTCTGTTTTTTCTCCGATATAAGTTGTAAGAGATTACGTCTGTTTTGTTATGTATAAAATAGCGTATTCGCAAGACGATTCTGGTAAATTCAAAAAATCACATGGAGGTGATCGGCAATGGCAATCGAACCATTAAACAGTGCCATGACTTATCAGGCACAGACGGTTGTGAAACCGCAGACAGTAACACCGGTGAACACGGAAGTTCCTGAAGATGGACAGACAATTAATGTTGATGCGACGACGGCATCCGTAATTAAGATTCAGGCTGAGGATGAGCAGAGCAGCAGCGACGGTAACGGAAGTCCGCAGCAACAACAGCAACAGGCAGCAGAAAATAACCAGCAGCCGGTAATGAACAAGCAGGAAACACCTGAGCAGTTGAAGAAGATGATCGCAGAGATGAATAAGAAGATCAACAAGAGCAACGAAGAGGCGGTTTTCGGCGTTCATGAAGGGACTAACAGAATTATGATTAAGATTCAGGATAAGGATACGAAGGAAGTTATTAAAGAATTTCCACCGGAGAAGACGCTTGACATGATTGCGAAACTCTGGGAGATGGCAGGTATCCTTGTTGACGAGAGATTATAATTAGTATGATAGGAGGGAATGAAAATGGCTATTAGGATTACAGGTATGTATTCCGGTCTTGATACAGAGGCGATTATCAGTCAGCTTGCTTCCGCGCAGAGTGTCAAGAAGAATAAACTTGTCAAAGAGCAGACGAAACTGAGCTGGAAACAGGATGCATGGAAAGCCCTGAATAGTAAGATTTACAGTTTTTATAATAACGTATTGGATAATATGCGTTGGCAGGGTTCTTACATGAAGAAATCGACGAAAGTGTCCAACTCTGACGCAGTCAGTGTAATTACGGATTCTACGGCCCCCAACAGTGTTCAGACAATGCAGATTAAGCAGTTGGCGAAGCAGGGATATCTCACAAGCGGGTCTATTTCGAAAGAAGACGGCGGAAAAGTTACGGCATCTTCTAAACTTGCGGATCTGGGGTTCGTGGGTGACGCTAACGGTGAAGCTAAATTCCGTGTAAAGATAGGCAATAAGACAACGGACATCACTGTCACAAAAGATATGAAGATTTCCGATGTTGTGAAGAAGTTTGAATCCGCAGGATTGACGGCAAGTTTTGATGAGAAGAACCAGAGATTTTATTTCAGTTCCCAAAACTCCGGAACGGCAGGAAACTTCACGATCACGGCAAATGATAAAAAGAGCGTGGACGCCCTTAAAACACTGGGATTGGTTTCCTCATATGATGCGGGCAGTGCAGAGTACAAGGAGTATGATCTTTGGAATAGTTATAAAAATGATACTACAGCCCGTACTAAGGCAGAGGCGGAAGAGGTAGCTAAGCGTGCGGCAGCCAAGAAGGCAAGCACCGATGCGCTGCTCAAGCAGAATGAAGAATTACAGAAGCGACTGGATACGTTAAGACAGAATAATGCCGATAACGATCAGTATCCTGAAACTACGAAAGCGGCGGATCTGTACGATCAGTTATACGGTCCTGAGCATGAAGTCCAGAAGACTGATAAGGACGACAAACCGGTAGTCGATAAGGAAGGCAAACCGGTTATGGTTAAGGTCAGGGATGCCGGACTTAAGAAGGAATTGGATGAAGAGAAGAAGAAGCTGGATGACGCTAAGAAGGCGTTAGATGATTTAAAAAAATCCGGTACTGCGACAGAAGCTGACATTCAAGCTGCGGAGAAGAAGGTTACTGACCAGAGCGAAGTAGTATCCAATAAGCAGTCGGATTTTAATAAGTTAAGCGGACAGTACAGCTATGTGAAAGCTGTCGAGGATACACAGGCGGCCATTGACAAGAATAATGCAACCATAGCGGATAATCGTACTTACTATGAAGTAGATGGCAATGGGGATGCTCTTCTTGATGCAGATGATAAGGTAATCGCTACCCAGAAGATGAAGGATGAGGTAACGGATTACTTTGATAAGAAAATCAAGGCTGCGAAGGCGTATATGGATGCTGCGGCAGCACATAACGCGCTTACCGGTACGGCAAAGGAAGAAGCTGAGGCGAAGATGGCGACCAAGATCGAAGGTCAGGATGCAGAGATCTATCTGAACGGTGTGAAGTATACCAACAGCTCCAATACTTTTGAAATTAACGGACTGACCATCACTGCACAGAAGGAGACTGGTGATGAGGAAATCACTCTGACCACAAGCGATGATGTGGATGGCATCTATGATATGGTCAAGAACTTCTTCACAGAGTATAATAAGCTGATCAACGAGATGAGCTCGCTGTATAATGCAGATTCATCTAAGGGATATGAGCCGCTACTTTCTGAGGAGAAAGCAGATTTGGCTGATTCAGAAATCGAAGAGTGGGAGAAGAAGATCAAGGATTCACTGCTCCGCAGAGATGCTACATTGAGAGATGTAAGTGACGCGATGAAGACCGTGCTGATGCAGGGTGCCAAAGTAAATGGTAAGACCATGTATCTGTCTGACTTTGGTATCAATACATTGGGATATTTTAACGCGGCAGAGAATGAGAAGAACGCTTATCATATTGACGGTGATAAAGAGGATTCCAATGTAGCTAACAATGATGAAACATTGAAACAGATGATTGCCGCTGATCCGGAGACGGTCAAATCGTTCTTCACGGGTCTGGCAGAGAATCTGCACAATACATTGGCGGATAAGATGAAGAGCGTTAAGGATACAAGCAGCGCATTTACCGTATATAATGATAAATTGATGAAGAAAGAGTATGATGACTACAAAGATCGGATCAAGAAAGAGGAGACGAAACTGAATGATCTGATGGATAAGTGGTATGCTAAGTTCTCTGCAATGGAGACTGCGATGGCAAAACTGCAGTCCAAGAATAATGCTGTAGCCGGCATGTTTGGAGGCGGCTGATTAGGTTGATTAGAGTGTAAGTACGATCAAGGAGGAACAAACTTATGCCGACACAGAATCCCTATGAGCAATATCAGAAGAATAAAATATTGACTGCCACTCCGGCAGAAGTGACTTTGATGTTGTATGAAGGGGCTATTAAATTCTGTAACATGGCTATTATGGCCATTGAGCAGAATGATATGGAGAAAGCGCATACGAATATCAGAAAGACGCAGCGTATCATCGAAGAATTCCGCAATACACTGGATCGTAAGTATCCGGTGGCGGAAGACTTCGACAAGATTTATGTCTATGTTCTCAGACGATTATTTGAGGCGAATATCAAGAAAGACAAGGAGACTCTGGAAGAGGTGAATATGCACCTTCGTAGTCTGCGTGATACATGGAAAGAAGTCATGAGAAAGTGTAATAAAGCGTAACAGTGATGATAAGACATAGTGAGGTATGGTTATGAGCCAGAGTGGCGCACAGATATTGCTGCAAAGTCTTGAGAAGAAAAATAAACTGCTGGACCAGATGATCCTGCAGAACAGCGTGCAGGAAGGCATCTTAAAGCAGGAAGAGTTTGATATGGACGCGTTTGATGCGGCGATCGATAAGCAGAGCTCTTATGTTGAGGAGTTGGATAGACTGGATCAGGGCTTTGAGGCCGTTTATGACAGAACGCGGGAAGAACTGTTGAATAATAAAGAGCAGTATGGCGCCGAGATTAAACGGATGAAGGAGCAGATTCAGCAGATTACAGACAAGATCGTGACCCTGAATGCGGGCAATATGCGCAATAAGATGTTGGCAGAGAATCAGTTCAAGAAGAAAAAGCACGAAATCAGTAGCGGTGTGTCGAAGAATAGGGCGGCCAGGAATTATTATAACAACATGAATAATCTGAATTATGTGTCGTCGTATTTCTATGATAATAAGAAATAATACTTGAAGCAAGGTACTTAGTGGCAGACTTGCCGGATTTAGAAGTATGGGTGTTAATAATAATTTGTGTTGCGTGCTTTATAAAATGTGAATGAAGCGTCTTCAGTGTTTTTAAGCTGAAGGCGCTTTTTCTTTTTATTTTATAGAAAATGGCTCGTTCTTTTCAAGTTTGCGAAGCGAATCTCGCTCGAAGAAGAACAAAAAAAGACAAAAATTTTAAAAAATTTGAAAAATACCTCTAAAGTAAATGAAAATCAGCCCGATATATATAGCAAGTAAAACAAAACACATTTACTTATATAAGGGG
>CAMWMS010000051.1 GCA_947175435.1 uncultured Lachnospiraceae bacterium
TATTACAGTTTTGTTGCGTATAAGTAACCGGATAAGTTATCTTCGTAAATGTCATAACCGCCGGAATACTCGTAATCAGTTGCTATGTACCTCACGTTGAGTTTCATAAGAGAATCAGAATCAATAAGTTCTGCTTTCTCAATGCTGCCGAAAAGCTCAACTGTAACCATGTGCTTCTTGTCACTGGCTGCTTTAATGATTTCTGTTGTCATATCTTTGTACCTCTTTCCCTTTGAAGATGGATACACCAGAAGGCTTTTTCCCTGCTATAGATAAAAGCCAAACTAAAACAGAATGGTGTACTATGATGTATCCGATTCTTGGTTTTTCCGAACGTTCGGAAAACCTGTTAAAATGTTGTTTAATGGTTGCTGTAAGGTTTCCGGAATCCTTATAAATTTAATTTAAACTTTTGGGATCAGGGTAAAAGTCATAATAAATGATTGATTTGAAAATTTGCATATGATAGAATTTAGTATATCATTTTAACCGAATATAATAATAGGTAAAAAGTAACTGTTCAGAAGGTGCATCTACGTAATTGTGAAGAACAGGGTTCTGAACAGTTACGGTAAAGATTGAATGGATGATGTTCAGGAACGGAGGCGGTTATGAGTAAAGCGGCAGTTTTTTTCGGAACAGGGTTTGAAGAGATCGAGGCGCTGACAGTCGTGGATATCCTGCGCAGAGCGGGAATTGAGACTTTGATGGTGTCTGTCATGGATCAGCGTCATGTGGAAGGTTCACATGGTATAATGGTAGAGATGGAGATGCTGGCGAGAGAAGTGGATTATGAAGAACTTGATGTGATCGTGCTGCCGGGCGGCATGCCGGGAACGAAGAATCTGGAGGCATGCGAGGTGTTGATGGAGCAGGTGGATGCGTTTGTGGCACAGGATAAACTGGTGGCGGCGATCTGTGCGGCGCCGAGTATTCTGGGACACAGAGGAATCCTTAAAGGGAAGAAGGCTTGTTCTTATCCCACTTTTGAAAGTCATCTGGAAGGCGCGCAGGTATTGCAGCAGCCCGCGGTGACCGACGGCAATATTATTACGGGACGCGGCATGGGCGCGGCGATTCCGTTCGGACTGGCGATTTTAGAGAAGCTGCAGGGCAAGGAAGCGGCACAGAAGATGGCGGAGACGATCGTATACGATTTATAGGGATTTACGCTTTAAAATATTTAATAACAGTGGCAAAACTTACCATAATATTTTCATTTTAACCGAACATACTAACATCAAGATAAGCGATAAAGTGAGCGCTTTCACAGACGATAGGATCCGATTACGGATTGCCGGACTGCAGAAATAAGTTTCTGCAACAGGCACCTCCTCTGAGATAAGCGCAAAACGACAGCGCTTATCTCAATAATATAGATAACAGAATGAAATCATGCAAATGAAATCATTCAAATGTATTTCGGAGGTGAAAGAAATGGCAAGCAACAAGACGAATAGAGTAGAAGTTCCTGAAGCTAAGGCAGCAATGGATCGTTTCAAGACTGAGGTTGCATCTGAGTTAGGTGTAAACCTGAAAGAGGGTTACAACGGTGACCTGACATCTAAAGAGGCCGGTTCTATCGGCGGTGAGATGGTTCGTAGAATGATCAAGAGCCAGGAAGAGCAGATGAAATAAGCTAAGAGCAGCTAAAAAGAATGGCCCGTCTGAAAATTCAGGCGGGTTGTTTTTTGTGCGAAAATACAGTATACTGTGCGAGGGTAATAATTTAATCAGAAATTAACATGGGAATTCGAATGTCCGGTGGATGATATGGTAAGTTATGTAAACTTAAAATGAGAAGAGGAAATGGTATCAATATGAAAAGAAAAGCAATTACATGGATGATAAGTCTGGCAATGGCAGCAGCAGTTTTGACAGGGTGTGGTGCCGGAGAGACGTCGCAAAGTCCGAATCAGACAACTGAGGAAGGAAGTGAGGAGACGGAGGCAGCCAAGATCAGGGTCGGTTCCCTGAAAGGCCCCACCTCCATAGGTCTCGTGTACTTAATGGATCGTGCGTCGAAGCAGGAGACAGCGGATCATTATGACTTTACCATGGCGGCGACGGCGGACGAACTGCTTCCTTCGGTGATATCGGGGGATCTGGACATTCTGCTGATTCCGGCAAATGTTTCCGGGGTATTATATATGAGGACGGAAGGTAATATATCCGTAATTGATATCAATACACTGGGCGTTTTGTATATGGTGTCCGGTGACGATACGATCAGAGACATGGAAGACCTGAAAGGCAGAACGGTCTGTCTGACTGGTAAAGGAACTACGCCGGACTATGTTCTGCAGTATCTTTTAACAGAAAACGGACTGACAACCGAGGATGTGAAGCTGGAATACAAATCCGAGGCAACGGAGGTGGCGGCGATGCTGGCCGAGAATCCGGAGACGATCGGTGTGCTGCCGCAGCCTTTTGTGACGGCAGCGTGCGCACAGAACGAGAATCTGTCAGTGGTGATGGATTTAACCGAGCAGTGGGATATGATCCAAGAGAAGAGTGAAGATGGGCAGGACGGCATGAAAAGTCAGCTTGTGACCGGTGTGACGGTGGTGCGTAAAGTTTTTTTGGAAGAAAATAGGGAGGCTGTGGACCGTTTCCTGGAAGAGCATGCCGCCAGTGCCGCTTATGCCAATGAACATGTGGAGGAGACGGCAGAGTTAGTTGCAAAGGCAGGTATTATTGAGAAAGCGCCGGTGGCAGCCAAGGCGATTCCTGCATGCAATATTACATATATTGACGGAGACGATATGAAGGCGGCGCTTTCGGGATATCTGACAGTATTATACGAGCAGGATGCGCCATCCGTAGGCGGTGGGCTGCCGGGAGATGATTTCTATTATATCCGGTAAATGTCATGGTATGGAGAAACGGTGTGAGTCATAAAAAAGCGGAAAAAGCAGCTATTATATTATTCTGGCTGATTGTCTGGCAGGCGGCAGCGGTGGGAGTTGATAATCGGATTCTGATGGTGGGACCGTTGCAGGTTCTGCATGCCCTCTTGCAGAGCGCGGTGCAGCCGGACTTCATAAGAACGGTATTGACTTCTTTCGTAAGGATCGGACTGGGATTCTTCGCGGCCTTCTTCGCAGGACTCCTGTTCGGAGCGGTCGGTAGCCGTTTTCGCATCGTCGAGGAAATATTAGAGCCGGTGATCCAGACGCTTAAATCGATTCCGGTGGCATCTTTTGTGGTGCTTCTGTTGATCTGGTTCGGTTCCGGCAGACTGTCTTTTTGCATCAGTTTTCTGATCGTATTTCCCAATGTATATGTGAATACCATAGCCGGATTAAAAAGTGCGGATTCAGACCTGTTGGAGATGGCGCAGGTGTTCGGCATGAGCAGGAGAAACCGTTTCTTCTATATATATAGACCGGCGCTTATGCCGTATCTGGAAAGCTGCCTGAAAATATCGCTCGGTATGTGCTGGAAATCCGGCGTGGCGGCGGAGGTGATCGGCTTGCCGGATCATTCTCTGGGAGAGCGGCTGTACATGTCTAAGATCTATTTGGACACGGCCGGGCTGTTTGCGTGGACACTGACGGTCATACTAATCAGTTTCTTATTTGAAAAAGCGGTGCTGAGGCTGGTCAGACTGTATGGGGAGTGGAAACCCTATCCGGCCGCAGGGACTGTGCATGGCGAAATACAGTTTGTACAGTCGGATCAGATCGTGATATCGCGCTTGAGCAAGGCTTACGGAGACCGGCGGATTTTGCAGGATTGCTGTATGACGATGGAGGCGGGGCAGCGGTATGTGCTGATGGCTCCGTCTGGTGCCGGCAAGACTACTTTTCTTAAGGTTTTGACTGGATTGGATGGTGCCGATATGGGCACGATTACAGGTGTACCGAAACGGGTTGGTATGGTTTTTCAGGAAGACAGGCTGTGCGAGTCGTATAATGCGGTCTGTAATATCATGCTTGGCGGAGGCTCGTCGAGAGTAGAGCAGATCAGACGGGAGGCCGCCGGAATCTTGCCGGCGGACTGTCTGGATAAACCGGTCAGGGAATTAAGCGGCGGTATGCGCAGGCGCGTCGCGCTATTGCGGGCAGTGTTGTCGGAGGCTGAACTGCTGATTCTGGACGAACCTTTCGCCGGTCTGGATGAAGAGAATCGTGAGCGTACAGCGGCGTATCTTATGGACAATCTCGGTGGGCGGACGCTGCTTGTCACGACGCACCGGGAGGAAGATGTGCAACTGTTGCAGGGTGTAAAAGTGCTACTAGCATTTTGTGAGAGTTTGTGATATAATGCTTAGATGACTGTGACTGGAAACGGAATCAGAGCTTTGGTACGAGAAAATAAGCGTGATTATACATGTTACAGATGTAGTTGAAGGAGGAACCCATACAATGAGTTTACAGGTGGAAAAATTAGAAAAGAACATGGCGAAGCTTACCATTGAAGTCGGCGCGGAGGAACTGGAGAAGGCGATCGAGAAGGCATACCAGAAGCAGAAGAAGCAGATCAGCATTCCCGGTTTCAGAAAAGGTAAAGTGCCCCGCCAGATGGTAGAGAAGATGTACGGCAAGGAAGTGTTCTATGAAGATGCGGCAAATGAGCTGATTCCGGATGCATACGATAAGGCGCTGTCAGAGTGCGAGGAAGATATTGTGTCTTCTCCGAAGATCGAAGTGACGCAGATCGAGGCGGGCAAGCCTTTCGTATTTACTGCCACAGTTGCGCTGAAGCCGGAAGTTAAGCTCGGCAAGTATAAAGGTCTTAAGATTGATAAGATTGATACGGAAGTCACTGAAGAAGAGGTGGACGCAGAGATCAACAGAGAACGCGAGAATAATGCGAGAAATATCACCGTTGAGGACAGACCCGTGAAGGACGGCGACATGACGACGTTAGACTTTGAAGGTTTCGTGGACGGCGTGCCTTTCGAGGGCGGCAAGGGAGAGAACTATCCGCTGACGATAGGTTCCGGTGCGTTTATCCCCGGATTCGAAGAGCAGCTTGTCGGAGCAGAGATCGGCAAGGAAGTGGAAGTGAATGTTACCTTCCCCGAAGATTATCAGGCGGAAGATTTAAAAGGCAAAGCGGCGGTATTCAAATGTACGGTCAAGGAGATCAAGGAGAAAGAGCTGCCTGAGCTGGACGATGAGTTTGCAAGCGAGGTATCCGAGTTTGAAACGCTTGCGGAGTATCGTGAGGATGTGAAGAAGAATCTGGCCGAGAAGAAGGAAAAGGACGCTAAGAATGCAAGAGAGGATGCGGCGGTCAAGGCGGCGGTGGAAGTTGCCGAGATGGAGATTCCCGATGCCATGTTAGAGACGCAGCAGAGACAGATGGTAGACGAGTTTGCACAGAGGATCACTATGCAGGGGCTTTCTATGGAACAGTATTTCCAGTTTACGGGCACCAACTATCAGAAGATGGTTGAGCAGGTGAGACCTCAGGCGTTAGAGCGCATCAAGTCCCGTCTGGTACTGGAGGCAATTGCGGCGGCTGAGAAGATCGAGGCGACAGAAGAAGACTACGAGAAGGAACTCGAAACCATGGCTGAGGTGTATCAGATGGAAGTATCCAAGGTAAAAGAGCTTATGGGTGAGAGAGAAAAGAAGAACATCATGCAGGATCTGGCAGTCAGAAAAGCAGCCGAGTTCGTAGCGGAGAACGCGAAAGAGAAATAATATGTTTTATTATGAGGGGCAATCAGGGTATACTTGAAATAGAAACGGAGGAATTAGCATGGCATTAATACCTTATGTCATTGAGCAGACTTCCAAGGGAGAACGCTCCTACGACATTTATTCAAGATTGTTAAAAGAGAGAATTATTTTTCTTGGTGAGGAAGTAAACGATGCTTCCGCCAGTGTGATTGTGGCGCAGATGTTGTTTCTGGAGTCCGAGGACCCGGAGAAAGACATTCATCTGTATATCAACAGCCCAGGCGGCGTAATTACCGCGGGAATGGCAATTTATGACACAATGAACTTCATCAAATGTGATGTGTCTACCGTATGTATCGGTATGGCGGCCAGCATGGGCGCGTTCCTGCTGGCGGGCGGTGCGAAGGGTAAGAGAATGGCACTTCCCAATGCGGAGATCATGATCCATCAGCCGGCAGGCGGAGCACAGGGACAGGCAACTGAGATCGAGATTACGGCGAAGCATATCCTTGCAACGAAAGAGAAGATGGCAAGGATTATGGCGGAGAATACCGGACAGGACTTTGAAGTGATCATGGCGGACACGGAGAGAGATAACTGGAAGTCTGCAGAGGAAGCACTCGCATATGGTCTGATTGACCGTATTATTACCAATCATGCCAGTGCCATGTAGATGAAGATATTCTAAGGCGTCAAAAGACGCCGCCTAAGAATATCTATGTCATCTACTGAAGAATCGCTAAGGCGATTCTTCGAGTGAGAGGTTATTATATAGAAAAGAAAGGCATGGAACATTATAATGGCAGGAAAGAATTCTGATGACAGGGTGAGGTGTTCTTTTTGCAACAAAACGCAGGATCAGGTACGGAAACTGATTGCCGGTCCCGCGGGCGTCTATATCTGTGACGAATGTGTAGATATCTGTGCAGATATTATTGAGGAAGAATACGAAGAAGAGCCGGATGTGGAGGAGATGGAGATCAATCTCTTAAAGCCGGTGGAGATCAAGAAATTCCTTGATGATTACGTGATCGGGCAGGAGGAAGCCAAGAAAGTTCTGGCGGTCTCCGTATACAATCATTACAAACGTGTCATGGCTCCGCAGGAGGATGAGGATGGCGTGGAACTGCAGAAGAGCAACATTATTATGGTTGGTCCTACAGGTTCCGGTAAAACTTATCTTGCGCAGACATTGGCAAAGATTATTAATGTACCGTTTGCGATCGCGGATGCTACTACACTGACTGAAGCGGGTTATGTGGGCGAAGATGTGGAGAATATCCTGCTGAAGCTGATACAGGCGGCGGATTACGATATCGAGAGGGCACAATACGGTATCATCTATATTGACGAAATAGATAAGATTACGAAGAAGAGCGAGAACGTATCGATCACCAGAGACGTATCCGGTGAAGGCGTACAGCAGGCTCTGCTTAAGATCATAGAGGGGACGGTGGCAAGCGTTCCTCCACAGGGTGGCAGGAAACATCCACATCAGGAACTGATTCAGATCGATACCTCCAATATTCTTTTTATCTGCGGCGGAGCCTTCGATGGGCTGGAGAAGATCGTGGAAGAGCGTTTGGATCGCAATTCTATCGGTTTTAACGCGCAGATCATGGAGAAGAGCAGCAAAGATATCGGGGCGGTGCTCAAGGAAGTAGCGCCGCAGGACCTTATGAAATTTGGTCTGATTCCGGAATTTATTGGGCGTGTGCCGATTACCGTCACGCTGGAAGGTTTGGATCAGGAGGCATTGATCCGCATCTTAAGGGAGCCGAAGAACGCATTGATCAAGCAGTACCAGAAGTTGTTTGAATTCGATGAGGTCAAGCTGAGTGTGGAAGAGGAAGCTATTAAGGAAATTGCCAGACTTGCATACGAGCGTAAGACAGGCGCCAGAGGACTTCGTTCCATTATGGAGAGTGTGATGATGGATGTCATGTATGAGATTCCGTCAGATGATAATATAGCGGAGTGTGTGCTGACGAAGGAAGCGGTGGACGGGAATGAGAAACCGCGCATTACCTATCGTAACAGACTGTTGCAGGCAGAATAGTAATATGAATTTATAACGGGACAGCCGGGAGTATGCTCACGTATGGCTGTCCCGTTCTGGACTCATAGGACATGGGCTGCAGTCGGAAACCATACTGTGTGACAGCAGGAAAAATATAGGGATAAAAAGATGAGTTTTTTAAACAGAAAAATACAAATTAATAAGGAACAAAATAGTGCGGAAGCAGCCGGATATGCGGATATACCTGCGCAGAATACACTTCCGGCTGTGGCGCTGCGCGGGCTGACGATTCTTCCGGGCATGGTGATACACTTTGACTTAAACAGAGACAAGTCGATCGCCGCGGTAGAACAGGCGATGCTCTCAGATCAGAAGCTGCTGGTAGTGACACAGAAGAATGCGGGCGAAGAAGAACCTTCATTCGAGGATGTCTATGATGTGGGGACTGTTGTGGTCATCAGGCAGGTGACTAAACTGCCGGAACATACGTTGCGTGTGCTGGTGGAAGGAAAATCGAGAGCGGTATTATACCGGTTTACAAGGGATTATGACTATATTATGGCGGAAATGTCATACGAAAACGATGATATGACAGATGTGTCTGCCGTTGAGGAAGAGGCAATGACCAGAACGGTCAAGGAAACTTTTTCAGCATATTACACATGTTTTCCCAAAGTGGGCAAGGCAGTGGCGGATCAGATCGAGGAGGAGATGCCGCTGGGTAGACTGCTCGACAACATTACGATCAACATGCCTCTTACGGTAGCGGATAAGCAGAAGATTCTGGGGGCGCTGTCGGTCAAGGAGCGTTTCGAGGTACTGACGGGGATTCTGATGCGGGAAGTGGAGATCGTTCATATCAGAAATGATCTGTCTAAGAAGATTAGAGGCCGGATCGATAAGAATCAGAGGGATTATATTCTGCGGGAACAGTTACAATATATTAAAGAAGAACTGGGCGAGAATACCGTCGACTCCGATTTGGAGCAGTTTGAGAAAACCGTGGAGGAGCTGGAAGCTTCGGAGGAGATCAAGGAGAAGATCCGTAAGGAGATCGCGCGTTATAAGAATGTGGCGGGAAGCCATTCGGAGGCTGCGGTGGAACGGGCTTATATCGAGACGTTGTTAGAGCTGCCGTGGGATAAGGCATCGAAGGACAGTGAAGATCTGGTGCGTGCCGAGGAGATTCTGAATGCGCAGCACTACGGTCTTAGCAAGGTGAAGGAGCGTATTCTGGAATATCTGGCGGTGCGGGTTCTGACGGGCAAGGGTCAAAGTCCGATCATCTGTCTGGTGGGACCGCCGGGAACGGGTAAGACATCTGTGGCGAAGAGTGTGGCGGAAGCGCTTCAGAAGAAATATGTGCGGATCTGCCTGGGCGGTATCCGCGATGAGGCAGAGATCAGAGGACACCGCAAAACCTATGTGGGAGCCATGCCAGGCAGGATCACGAACGCAGTCAGACAGGCCGGAGTCAAGAATCCGCTGCTATTGTTAGATGAGATAGATAAGGTGAGCAATGATTATAAGGGCGATCCGGCCTCGGCGCTGTTGGAGGTGCTGGACGGAGAGCAGAACAGCGCGTTTCGTGATCATTATGTGGAAATACCGATGGATTTGTCGGAAGTATTGTTTATTGCCACGGCCAATGCCGTGGACTCGATTCCGAAGCCGCTTCTGGACCGTATGGAGATTATCGAGGTCAACAGTTATACGGCAAACGAGAAATTCCATATTGCCAGAGAGCATCTGGTGGAGAAACAGCTTAAGAAGAACGGCATCGAGGCGGAAAAACTTAAGTTTACGGATGACGCTTTGCGTGATATGATACGTTTATACACGCGAGAGGCGGGCGTGCGCGGACTGGAACGCCAGATCGGCAAGGTATGCCGTAAAGTGGCAAAGCATATACTGGAAGAAATGCAGGCCGCGGAGTCACAGACTGACAGTGGGGCGGAAGTCAATATTACATCGGATGATCTGGAGCAGTATCTCGGTAAACCGAAATACATGCAGGACAAGGTTAACGACAAAGATGAGGTCGGTATTGTGCGCGGACTTGCCTGGACCAGCGTGGGCGGTGATACGTTGCAGATAGAAGTCAATATTATGCCGGGTGACGGAGAAATTGACCTGACTGGTCAAATGGGAGATGTGATGAAAGAATCCGCAAGGATTGCTATGAGTTATGTGCGCTCCGTCAGTGAACGGTATCAGATTCCGGAGGAAATGTATACCGAGAAGGACTTTCACATCCATATTCCGGAAGGCGCCGTGCCCAAGGACGGACCGTCCGCCGGGATCACTTTAGCTACGGCGATACTGTCGGCGGTGACAGGGATTCCCGTGCATGCGGACATAGCGATGACCGGTGAAGTCACTTTGAGGGGAAGGGTGCTTCCGATCGGCGGATTGAAAGAGAAGATCCTTGCAGCCAAGACAGCGGGGGTCAAAACAGTTCTGGTACCGGAGGAAAACGCCAAGGATATCGCGGAACTGGATCAGGAGATTACGGATGGGCTTAAGATACATATGGTGAGTCATATGGAACAGGTTGCGGAATATGCGCTGGCAGCGTGTGAAGATAATGCTGTTAAGTAAGCATTCTCCATATAGTGTAAGCGCCTGTGGAAATGAGGAGCGTTATGGTTATCAAGAATGTGAATTTGGAGACGGTGTGCGGCATTACGAGTAAACTGCCGGAGAACAAACTGCCGGAGATCGCCTTCGCAGGTAAGAGCAATGTGGGTAAATCCTCACTGATCAACGGACTTATGAATCGTAAGTCTCTGGCGCGCACCAGTTCCCAGCCGGGCAAGACCCAGACAATCAATTATTATAATATCAATGATCAGATGTATTTCGTGGATCTGCCGGGATACGGTTATGCCACTGCGAATGAACAGGTGAAGGCACAGTGGGGCAAGATGATCGAGGATTATCTGCATCAGTCAAGGCAGATCCGGGCGGTATTTCTGCTGATCGATATCAGACATGCACCGTCGGAGAATGACCGGATCATGTATAACTGGATACTGGACAGAGGCTATAAGCCGATCATTATTGCGACGAAACTGGATAAGATCAAGAGGAGCCAGATTGCAAAGCAAGTTAAACTGATAACTGACACACTTGACGTAGTGGATGACACAACTGTCATATCATATTCGTCTCTATCAAAACAGGGCAGGGAAGAAATCTATGAATTGCTGGACGGAATATTGTGCGAGGAAGGAGTATGAAAAGAAAGTTTAAAAATCAGCTCTGCGCACTTGCTGCGCTGAGCGTGCCGCGCCATGCTGCACATGCAGCTTGTCTGCATGAGAGCGTAGTGTGCTCATGTACTTGCACCGTACTTTTCATGGGAATTTGTGTCAGGAAAGACATGGAGGTGCAAGTATGAAGCAATCATTCAAGACATATTTTAAAGTCATATTGAATTTATTGACTGCATTGGTCGCTTTGCTTTTGTGCATTTTTCTGTTGCCGAGGTGCATTATCTTCTTCATGCCGTTTATTATCGGCTGGATCATTGCGCTGATTGCTTCTCCCGTGGTCAGATTTTTTGAGGAGAGGCTGAAAATAAAACGTAAGGGAGCTTCGGTGATCGTAATCGTTGCGGTGCTTGCAGGGGTGATCCTGTTAGTCTATGGGATCGGTTCAACGCTGGTGCGCGAAGGCATTAATTTTGTCAATGAACTGCCTGCGATGTGGGAGAGCATCATGGCGGAGTTTAATGAGGTGGGCAGAAATCTGCAGGGCGTGTATAACAAACTGCCGGCAGACATGCAGAATACGCTGGATAATATAGGCACCGAGATGGGAGAATATTTCGGAAGTTTTATGGAAGGTGCCGGAACGCCTACCTTTCAGGCAGTAGGAAACGTAGCGAAGCAGCTGCCGGATATATTCCTGGGCGTGGTAATGTGTATCCTGTCGGCATACTTCTTCGTAGCGGATAAGAGCTATATGTCGGATATGGTGAGGAAATACGTTCCGGATTCCGTCAGGTATCGTTGCAATCTGGTCCGCAGGAGTCTGCGCAATGCGGTGGGCGGTTATTTCAAGGCGCAGTTTAAGATCGAATGCTGGGTATATGTACTGCTGGTGCTCGGACTTTTGACTCTGCATGTGCGTTATGCATTGCTGGTAGCGCTGGGTATCGCTTTTCTGGATTTCCTGCCGGTGTTCGGGACGGGCACGGTCATGATTCCGTGGGCGGTTATTGAGATACTGAATAAGAACTATAAGATGGCGGTGGGTCTGCTCATTATCTGGTGTGTGGGACAGCTTGTCCGTCAGATGATCCAGCCTAAGATCGTGGGAGATTCCATGGGTATGGATGCGATTCCGACCTTGTTTCTGCTTTTCTTAGGATACAAGGTAGCGGGCGTGGTCGGCATGATTTTTGCGGTGCCGATCGGAATTATCGTCGTCAATCTATATGAGGAGGGTGTGTTTGACACTACGAAGCAGAGTATAGAGATTCTGGTGGCGGGATTCAATAAATTTCGCAGGATTCGTCCGGAGGACACGGCGATCGTCGAAGAATATGAGAGAGAAGTGGAGACGACTTACCAGGAGGAAATGCAGTCCGCCGAGGAGCAGGAGCGCGAACTGGCAGATGCTGCACGGATTAGGCTGGAGGAGCCGGCGATCATTAAGAAGATCATTAATAGGAAAGGTGGGGGCGGGGATGCCGGGTGTTCGTAGAGCAGTTAAAACGGACGCGCAGATGGAAGTTAATATCTACGGAGCCGCGCTTTCGCTCCTTTCACAGCGCAGCGGACACTAAGCTCGAAAGTTGCTTCGCAACTTTTAACCTCGCTAAGTGCCGGCCAAAGTTAATTTCGAAGAAATTTACTTTTTTTCTAGGGGCTCCTTAAGAAATTAACTTCCATCTGCGCTGGCTATTGGAGATGGCTGAAAAAACGGCATTGTAAGGAAGAACGAATAACATAAATCTAAGATAACATAGGAAAGAAGGAACGGATATGCAGGTTACGGTTTATAATTGCAGGGCTTTTGATGAGAAAGAACTTTTTACGGAATATGCTAAGGAATTGGGAATAGAGCTTGTGTCGTGTGCGGATGCGCCGACGAAGGATAATGTGGCGTTATGTCGGGGCAGTCGTTGTGTGGATGTGATCACGTCTAAGATCGATGCGGAATTGATGCGCGCATTTCAGGAGACCGGCGTGGAGTACATTACGACCAGGACCATCGGGTATGACCATATTGATCTGGAAGCGGCGAAGGCGTGCGGGATTAAAGTAGGCAATGCGCCATACGGTCCCCACGGCGTGGCGGATTATACGGTTATGCTGATCCTCATGTCCATCCGCAAGATGGGCGCGATTCTGGGGAGAAGCGCGCTGCAGGATTATACGCTGGCGGGATTAAACGGCAGAGAATTAAAGGATTTGACCGTAGGAGTCATTGGCACGGGAAGGATCGGCGCTACGGTGGTACAGAGCCTGTCCGGATTCGGCTGCCGCATTCTGGCGTATGATCTTTATGAAAAAGAAGAAATCAGGCAGTATGCCGAGTATGTGCCGCTTGAGCGGATCTGGAAAGAAGCGGACGTGATCACGCTGCATACGCCGCTCACCGAGGAGAATCATCATCTGATCTGTGCAGATACGATAGCGCAGATGAAGGACGGTGTGGTGATCGTCAACACGGCGAGAGGAGCGTTGATCGATTCCGATGCTTTTATCGAGGCCATCGAGAACGGCAAGATCGGCGCAGCAGGTTTAGATGTTGTAGAAAATGAGTTTGGTTTATACTATTATGACCACAAGTCGGATATATTAAAGAATAGGGAACTTGCTCTTTTAAGAAGTTTTCCGAATGTAACGGTCTCCCATCATATGGCCTTTTATACGAAAAATTATGTAGAAACCGTGGTTAAGGACTCTCTTATGAGCTGTAAGCGGTATATGGAAGGGCAGGAGAATCCGTGGGAGATCAAGTTTTGATAAGGAGAATGCGTGATGCAAAAAGGAAACCCGTGGAAGGTTTGGATGAAATTCTTTTTTGCTGTCTACATTTTGTTTGTGATCAAAGTCATTATTTTCAAGTACCCGATCGAGCAGCTTCGAGCGATTGCTGATACATGGCAGAGAAGCGTTATATTGGAAGGACTGGGTACGGCTAACTTTACGCCGTTTAAAACAATTAAAATGTATATCGTATATGCCCATAAACTGAACAGCGTAGAAAATCTGGCCGGCAATATATTGGTTTTTGTGCCGCTGGGGTTTCTGCTTCCGTTTGTGGCAGATGAGGTGCGAAGCTTCCCGGCAGTTATGCTGAATGCTTTCGTGTTTGTGCTGGGTATTGAGATGTTCCAGTTATTCAGTGCCTTCGGCGCTTTTGATGTGGACGATATCATGCTGAACTGTCTGGGAGCCGCACTGGGATACGGCTGCTATAAGGCAGTGTATCCGCTGTGGTGCCGACAGCGCGCAGGGGCATTGGCGGGAGAGATGGAATGCATAGTGGAAAGAAGCGCCAAGGTCAGCGG
The DNA here is from genome assembly GCA_947175435.1 of uncultured Lachnospiraceae bacterium. Lineage (GTDB taxonomy): Bacteria > Bacillota > Clostridia > Lachnospirales > Lachnospiraceae > UBA3282. The sequence goes on from CAMWMS010000051.1 coordinate 14,186, forward strand.
CGTCAATGAGGTAAGATGATGATCGTTTATGAATTTTGATGATTTCTTAATGTAGATAGCAAAAAGTAAGAGTATCCTAAAGCCGGGAGGGGATAGGTATGGGTAACTTATTGAAGAGACTAAAGACAAATATCGTGATTTCCGCCATACTGTGTGTCGTGCTGGGTATTGTGCTGGTAGTGTGGCCGGATCTGTCCATGCAGATCGTATGTATCGCGATCGGGGCTGTACTGCTGATCGGCGGCGGCGTGCGGCTGGCGGTGTATTTCACGAACAAAGACGGCAGCATGTATGCACAGATGAGTCTGATCACGGGCATCGTACTGGCAGTGGTGGGTGTCTGGATTCTGATGAAGCCGGATAAGGTGTTGGCAATCATCCCGATCATTGTCGGTATCGTGATCGTGCTGCACGGAATCAATGATCTGCAGCAGGCGGTCTCACTGTGCAAGGATAAGTATGATAAATGGTGGGTGGCGCTGGTCTTAGGGCTGCTCACGATAGGATTCGGTGTGCTGTTGATCTGCCGGCCTTTTGAGGCGCTGGATACGGTAGTTATGCTGATCGGACTGTTCCTGATCTATGACGGGCTGTCGGATATCTGGATCGTGTCGAGGATCTACCGGACGGCTAAGGCGTTGAAGCAGGAGGCAGAGGCGCTGGATGTGGTGGCGAAGGAGGTTAAGTGAAGGGAGTGGAAGGGCTGTTTCCGTTTATTGTTTGACTAAGACGTCCGCACAGATGGAAGTTAATATCTACGGAGCCGCGCTTTCGCTCCGTAGATATTAACTTCCATCTGTGCTGGGTATTGGTTATGCCTGAACGGTAACAGCGGCTTTACGGATTAGGGAGCTGGGTATTTTTTTAAAAATAGGGTTGTATATTTCGGAGAGAAGTAATAAAATAGTGGCAGAAAGTAGAGTTTGGTTTCAGATGTCAGAAAGAGGGATTATGATATGACGATCGGAGCATTAAGCGCGTACGGTGCGCAGCCTTATGTGTATAATACGAATATGTTAAGTTCGGCCAGCATGAATAAGTTGTCTAAGATCTCTGACAATGTGCTGGATAAGAAGATTGATTACAGTGAGCTTACTGATGAAAGCAAGAATGTCAATCCGCTTAAGAGGGGACAGACGCTTGATTTTCAGAGTATGCTTGCGATGCAGATGCAGCGTGGACAGAATAATGCGGCAAGGGTTATGAAGCCGAAGCAGGCGGCAGAGGATGAGACCGGGCAGGCTCAGTCTTCCGGGGCAGTGGTAGCACAGTTTGATCAGGCAGCAGCACAGTCGGTAACGACGGCCGAAGCGGCAGCGGGTCAGGGTGCGGCCGATATGGCAGATACCGGCAGTAACGTTAGTTACCAGATGCAGCAGGCATTGAATGCTTACGGGATGTTTATGACGGCGTAGGCTGGATTAGGATAGCGATATAAATTAGAAAAAGAACGGTGCGGGTAGATCTGGAGATGTACTTCGCACCGTTTTAATATGTTACTTTTCATCGAAAGCTATGCTTTTCTTGATAGGTATTTGTCCAGTATATTCAATAGATTGCTTGTATGTACTCGCTTGATATTACCGGATAATTGATCCAGACGAATTTCCTTTATCCGAGCTTTGTTTCTAAAGGCCTTGGCTTCCGATACTTTCTGGGAATCTGAAATCTCTTTACCCAGGAAAACATCTTCAACATCGTGGAAAAACCATACTAAATCATAACTATTTTTCTCACAGAATCGGCTGATCTCATTCAGTTCATTTTCGTGTTCGATGTTTTTATCATAGTCATCGGTATCAATGCAATAAATTACTTTTGTATTTCCGAATGTGTAAGTGTCAATTTTTTCCTTAATTTCCCGTAGGACATCTTTGGAGTTGTATTTGGTCTTGGTCCCCATATATATTCGACTTATTCTAGTTTGATTGTTCAGTTGATACACGTGGCGTATCGTATCGGTAATATAAATATCGTCCGTAGCGGTTCTTTTAGTTGTCTCCATGCACAATATTAATTGAGTCGCCATAATATCACTCCCCTAAAATTCCTACGAAGTTAGAAGCTTCAACGTTAAACGGAGAGTCTTCGATCATGCCGTTTCGGTAACAATTCTCAGGAGTTGCATTCCCCCGCGCCGTCCATGTCACTAAATGATTATCACTAGATAAGAAATCTATGGAATTCCGATTTTCTTTCAAAATACTCATGGGGTCCAGATTATGCGTTGTAAAACAGAGCTGTCCTTTGCCGTAATACATGAAATATTCAATTAATTTGCACAGATACACATCGTTTAGGTTGGAATCCATTTCATCAACAAAAACTATGCCGCCGTTGCTTGCGGACACGAAGCAGTCAAATAACCTGATCAGCTTCTTAATTCCCGTACTTTCAAATTCCTTATTGATGACATAATCGCCATAGTTGAGGTTTAACTCGCATACATAGTACTCGCCGTTTTCTTTGGCATCGATGTCGATGGATACTAAGTCAGTCTTGAAGATTTTGATAAATTGAGTCAGGTGATTTACTTTTTCCTTATACTTTTCAAAATGTTCTTTTGCAATCAGCTTGTCGTTGACGTTGGAAAAGAAGTTTTGGGTGTCGTCCTGCTTTAAAAGTTCATCTATTAATGTCTGTTGACCTAATCCGCTTTCTTTTATTCTTTTCTGCAAAAAGAATAATTCATGTTGGTCTTCTTCTCCGAGATATACTGTTATTGTCACAATAAAAATGCAAAATGAGAAGAAACAAATCAATAATTCTTTGGAAACAGAGTCTTTTTCGGGTATGGTATCGGTCTCCAAATTGATAATGTATAAGTATATAAACGAACGGGAAGACAATAGATTAATTGTTTTTTTATTGAGGGACTCCCTTTCGTCTTCGGTGCAGTCAACAGATAGAAGTTCACCATTTTTACATTCAAAAACAGTTGTAAAATTGTTGTTTACATAATTGCCGTTTTTTACTTGCAAACTTTCATATTGAATTTCATATGAACCGTTTTTTCCTTTGCCTATATGAACCGAATACTTATAGATTAACTTATCATCGTCTTTTTTTAGAAGATATTCGCAGCACAGACGGAATGTGTGTGTCTTTTTATTAATAATTTCATCTAAAAACAACTGTGTTTTTGATTCATTTAAATAGTTATCCTGAACAATTAAATCCTGTAG
>CAMWMS010000052.1 GCA_947175435.1 uncultured Lachnospiraceae bacterium
AATCCGGTTGTGGGTTCGTCAATAATTAATAATTCCGGCTCATTTAAAAGCGCCTGAACAAGTCCGACCCTTCGTTTCATACCTCCGGACAATTGTTTTATTTTCTTTTTACGATGCTCTGACAGACTCGTTTTTTCTAGGTAGTACCCGATGCGTTCTTTGCATATTCGTTTGGAAATACCTGATAAATCCCCCATATATTCCAGACATTCCTGTACTGTCAAGTTTGGATACAGGTCGATTTCCTGTGGTAAATACCCTATTTTTCTCTGTATTTTCTCATAATTCCCCTCGCTGTAAAGTATTCCGTCGAGGGTTACCGTTCCGCCGGTAGGTGATAATACTGTCGTCAACACTCTCATCAACGTTGTCTTTCCTGCCCCGTTTTCCCCTAACAGTCCGAAAATTCCCTCTGGAATCTCTAAGCTGGCATGATCGATTGCTGTTACTTTATTCTTGAATGTTACTGTTAAATCCTCAATCGTAATTCCCATAGTCTCAACCCCTTTTCTCAATTATCTTAGGCAATATTGCCACAACTGTCATTCCGATACATATACAAACAATTTTTCCGCATATCCAACTGAAGTCACTGCTATTTTCCACATCTCTGAATGTATAAGAAAATAAGTTCCATGCTCCAAAATATCTGTCACCGAAACTGGAACATGTAATCAGCCACAATATCAGACAGCCGGCGATACCCATCCACATATTCCGAAATATACAGGAGAGCAGATTCGATAGCAGTCCCCAAAAGCAGAGTGTGACAGCAATAGCTGCAAAGTATATAAGAAATGATTGCATTTCCGTTGCATTTTCTGTTATATTTTGTTCTACTACAATAGTTCTTGGATTTTGAAACAGAAAAAACAATCCATATCCAATGACTGCAACAGCTAACAAGAATATTTCCTGTATCACGATCCTCCTGTATATACAATACATTCTCTTTTTCATAGGGCAAAGTCGTTGTACTTCTGACCGCTTACTGATAATCTCCTGCGTATAGGTATCCGCGCAAAACGAAGCGGCAAGTATCGCCATTGGGGCCTCCAACGCAATCCCTATTTCAAATGTGTAAACCACCCCTCTGACAAGGCTTAACACCACAACAAAAAATGCGGCATATACAATTTTATAAAGCGGGAGTGAGATTTTTATTTCATGCTTCAATAAACCCGCCTCCTTTTCCATATCTGCATAGAGATCAAAAGAATGCCTACGGAAGCTAAAATCAGAAAACTCTGGTTAAGCAATACCATCGGAGGCGGCGCAGTATCAAAAAATGTCCCCGGAAACCGTACCATAATCGCTAACGGTCTGCCATAATATCCATACACACCTTCGGCATTCCTGCTTCCCATATTCGAATACACCATATATAGAAACAAAAGCGGCACTGCCGGCAGCGGGTTTTTAAATAACAGTGAAATTAAACTATAAACACTTACAATCATCAGCATATTGGGCAGAATATAAATACAGGTTGCCAATATAAAGTCCGCCAGCCTTACTTCAAATCCACTGTTTGCCGTTAATATAGAGCACAAACCCCAAAAGATCAGATTTAAGACTGCGAGTATCAGCAGGCAGACAGCAAACCCGCCGCCCGCTTTTCCTAACAGATAATTTCCCGCACTGACAGGCTTTGTATGAAGCAGTTCATAGGTACTCTTCCTTGTATCCTGAATAAACAGAACAGATAATAAAATGGTTGCAAAAAATCCCATAAACAGTCCTGCAAAATCAGCAAATTTCCTTGAAAAGTAATATGAAAACGTTTTGCTTTCTAATTTTTCTGCAATATAAGAATTAATTTCTTCACGGGTCCCTTTGTGATAAGCGGTATCCACATAAATATCATACGAACCATGGAGTCTGTTGAAGTTATATTCTTCCAAATACCTGCATGCTGCCATGATATCCATTCCATGCATTTCATTGATCAGCGATTGTGCTTCTGCATGATTCATCTGAAATACAGAAATCAGAGTTTCCTGTATCTGTTCTTCCCAGATTTCCCGTCTCAGCGCCTTATCCGTCGGCACATATCCCTCATAAACATCCCCATCGCGAAACGTTTCCGGATAATCATTCACAATCTCCTCCCCTTCCGCAAGATAATGAATATGCAAATAGGGACTTACGCTTTGATATACCATAATAATAACAACAGCGATTCCAATCCAGAACAGAGGGTTTTTGATATAATTCCTTACCTCTCTTTTCAAAATTGACCACATAATTCCGCCTCCCTTTTTCTTAATGGTTTTATTCTAAAAAAAGAATCACAACAAAAAGACAACGAAATAAAGAAAACCGCCGGATCACTTACGCAATCCGACGGAATATTGCTGTCACTACAGCCCCTCCCTGTTCATCATTCTCCAGAATTAGTTTTCCCCCATGCTTTTCACAGTACAGCCTGCTGATATACATTCCGATTCCTGCATGTTTCAGGCTGTCTTTTACATTCTGCCCATGAAACGCTTCCACGATTTTTTCCGCATCTTCTTTGAAACCATCCCCATCATCCCTGACGTAAATACTTAATTCAGAATATCCTACACTTACCATAATTTCAACTTGATGCTTTCCATAGCGAAGGGCATTTGACAGTAGATTTTCCATTACCTCCAAAACGATTTCCTGATCTCCGCAAAATAATTCATCTGATGCCGGCACCTGTAAAATACATTGTTTTCCATACTCTTTTTCCAAAATGGCAAGTTCTGCCCGGATATCTGCCTCTAACTGCCTGGCGGAAATCTCCCCCGCGGTCAGTTCCCGATTCTCTAAACTGCTCATTTTCCGCATTGCTTCCACAAAAGTGTCCATACGCTCAATCTGATGTCTGCTTTCTGACAACATTTCCATCGCCTGTTCCTTATTGATATCTGCACTTGGCAGATACTCCGTCAACATTTCCTGATATCCTTTCAAAACAGACAAGGGAGAGCGTATATCATGTGCAATGGCCGCCCGAAGCAGCTTTTCCTCCTCGATGTTTTTCCACAATATCCGGTTGTTTTCGGCAAGCTGCTCACGCATTCGCTCAAACTCCATACAAAGTACGCCCATTTCGTCCTTATTTTCATAGGTGATGGTAAAATCCAAATGATTTTCGGCAATCCTTTTTGAGGCTGAAGCCAGCTCCTCAATCGGTTTTTTCAACTTATTCCGGTAAAAAAGAAAAACTGCCGCACAGCTTCCTGCCATAGACAGAAACAATATCGTATAAGTCTGTAAAAAATCGCAAAGTTCTGACACGAAATGGTCTGACTGTGTCATCTCATAGATGCCTGGTCTCGGAATATCTGGTACAGAATAAGGCCCTTGACTTTCCGCTGCTTTAAAATATGCTTCTTCATCCACATAATTCCACCAGACACGCATTTGTACCCGTGAGGCAATTCTGATAATGACAGCCGAGAGAAGGAAGCTGCAAAGTAAAGCAACTGCCATATATAACAGAATTGTTTTTCTCACGGAAAGATTTCTTATTTTATCCATCGGTATCCCATCCCCCATACGGTTTCAATGTATTCTGTCTCCGTATATTTTTGAAACTTATTTCTGATTCTGCGGATCAGCTCGGTAATCACCCTGCTGTCACCCTCTGCATCTAATCCGCAGACTTTCTCATAAATCCTTTCTTTATCAAAGACCATTCCCGGATTCATGGACATAAATTCGATGATTGCGTATTCCAGTTTCGTCAGTTCCAGATAAGCTTCATGAATCTGCACAGTCTTAGCCCTATAATCAATCGATAATTCTCCCTGAAAATAACATTCTGTCCTGTTCTTAGGCCGTTCCTCCCGTTTCAAGTGTGCTGTAATCCTTGCATCAAGCTCTTTCAGACTAAACGGTTTTAAAATATAATCATCGCCGCCTGAGGAAAGTCCATTAACGATGTCCTGTTCCTCTACCCGCGCTGTCAAAAATATAATCGGACAAGCTACTTTATCCCGTATTCTGCGGCATACCTCCATTCCGTCAATTTTAGGCATATTGATATCCAACAGTATGATATCCGGCTGCAGTTTTATTTTGCTTAATCCCTCAGCACCATTCTCTGCCGTGATTACTTCGTACCTTTTTATTTCAAAGTATCTTCTCAGCATTTTGAGAAGTTCCTGGTCATCATCAATAATTAATATCTTATATTGCATAAGATTTCTCCTCTATAAATACATTGAAATAATTTATGGTATTATCTCCACGGCGTCTTTCGGCAGTTCATGCACATGCTTAAGAAACGCTGCTGCCGCTCTGCCTTCCTCCCGGTTATAAGTGTACCCTAACCCTTTTGCCACATATTCCGTTACACTTTCAAATAAATCGCACATGGAAAAGACTGCCTGCCACGCTTCCTCCACATTTCCGCCGAAATAAGTGTTCAGATAGCGCTGATACTCTTCCTCACCAATCCACCGGTGCAGATATTTCGCTGATTTTCCCACACTCACTCCAAAATCCGTAATAATACCCACTTTCCAAGAAAGCATCTTCTCCAACTGCTTACGCACAACAAAGTTCGTCATATCCTGAACATATGGCATCTCCCCGCGCCACAGTCCTTTGGCAATGTTATTGCTGCACCACCAGAACTCATTAATGCACGCCTGAAACTGTTCTAGCGACGGTTTCTTCACATAATAATCCGAATCCGTAGAGTCCGGCACTTCTGGCAATATGTTCTCTTTATCCATCAAAATCCGGCAAAGCTTATCGTCATGGATATGTTCCCTCGCATAATCGACAGTCTGCGCGGTAAGATCAACCCGTACGCCGTCATCAAACTGCATCAGCCAGCCATAACTGTTCTCCTTATCGCTCGGATAGTCCGGACTCTCGTCAGGATATTGCATGTACAGGACATTTCCGAATTTACGAATCCAGTCTTTATCCTCAATAAAAGGCTTTGTCTCCTTTACCACATACACAATGTCATAATCCTGAAAAATATCTTTCGGCACATTGGCATTTGTCCTTGATCCATTCATATATACCGCCAAAATCCTGTCGTCCGCATTTGCAATATCCATAAAAAGCTTATACATCGTTGTTTCATCGCGCATAAATTATCGTCCTTTCTTATTCTCCGCCACGAAATAAATTCCGGCTGACAGCTCAGCCGGAATTTTATCCACTATTAATGATGCAAATCGGTATCTTATCTCATTGATATTATGCCCAATAACTAAATCGACAGCTTCTTAATCCTGTCAACCGCCTCAACTGTGTTCTCATAACTGCCAAACGCCGTCAGACGGAAGAACGTCTCGCCGCTGGGACCAAACCCGGAGCCCGGCGTGCCGACTACATTAGCATTTTCTAACAAGTAATCGAAAAACTCCCAGCTCGTCATATTATTCGGCGCTTTCAGCCAGATATAAGGTGCATTCACACCACCGGACACACTGAATCCGGCAGATTTCAAGCCATCTAAAATATACGCTGCATTCTTCATATAATAGGCAACCAATTCTTTTGTCTCTTTCTTACCCGCCTCGCTGTATACAGCTTCTCCGGCTCTCTGGATAATGTAGGGCGCACCGTTATACTTAGTGCCGTGACGTCTCGCCCACAGGGCATGAAGTGACACATCTCCCACTTTTAACTCCTTGGGGATAACCGTAAAGCCTAAGCGCACTCCCGTAAATCCTGCATTTTTGGAAAAAGAGCGAAGCTCAATCGCACAGGTTCTAGCTCCCTCGCACTCGTAGATCGTGTGCGGCACATCCGCCTCAGATATATATGCCTCGTAAGCCGCGTCATAAATAATGACGGCACCGTTCTTATTCGCATAATCCACCCATTCCTGCAACTGCGCTTTATTAATGGTAGAACCTGTAGGATTGTTCGGGAAACACAGGTAGATCAGATCCGGCACTTCCTTCGGCAGCTGCGGAGCAAAATTGTTGTCCGCCGTACAAGGCATGTAGATCACGTCGCTCCATTTCTCCGTAGCAGCATCGTATGTACCTGTCCTGCCGGCCATTACGTTAGTATCTACATAGACGGGATAAACCGGATCGCAGACCGCAATCTTGTTATCCAGTGCAAAAATCTCCTGAATATTGCCGGAATCACACTTCGCGCCGTCTGATACGAATATCTCGTCCGCCTCGATCTGACAGCCCCTAGCCTTGTAATCATTATCCGCAATCGCACTTCTTAAAAACTCATATCCTAAATCCGGCGCATACCCGCGGAATGTCGCCGCATCCGCCATCTCGTCCACCGCGCCGTGTAATGCGCTTATGACCGCCGGAGACAAGGGTTGTGTCACATCGCCGATACCAAGACGGATGATCTTCTTATCCGGATTAGCCTCCGTATAGGCATTTACCTTTTTCGCAATCGTAGAAAAAAGATAGCTGCCCGGTAATTTTAAATAATTGTCGTTTACTTTAACCATTGTTTTCATTCCTTTCAAAATAAGTTCTTCGTAACTGTCCAGTACTGAATAGTTACTTCTTCCATGATCTATCATAGTCTGATTTTAGCACCATAGCATTTTATCTGTAAATATGATTATTTCGATATCAATAATTCTTATTACAAATTAATTTAAGACCATTCTCCTTCAAAAACAGTTACGGCAGGACCGGTCATGTAGACCAAATCAGCCTCCCTGTCCCATGTGATCTCAATTTCGCCACCTAATAGTTTAACAGTAACCGTGTCATCCGTCAAACCATTTAAAACACATGCCACCACTGTGGCACAGCACCCTGTGCCGCATGCAAGAGTCTCCCCTGTCCCACGCTCCCAGACACGCATCTGCACGGTCTTTCTGTCCAGCACTTTAACAAATTCCGTATTGATGCGGTTCGGAAATCTCTCGTGATTCTCGAAATGCGGACCGATCTTCTCAATCTCTAAATCAGTCACATTATCCATAAAGACAACGGCATGGGGATTTCCCATTGACACGCATGTCATTTTATACTCTTTACCTTGTACTGTGATCGGCTCGTCAATGACGCCTTCTTTTGCACCTTCATCAACATTGTTTTCTTTCTCCCGTACTGTGCCAGACTCATGATCGAAACCTGTATCATTCTTCCCGCCGCTCACGATCACTGGTATCTGCCCCGCCTGCAGTTCCGGTGCCCCCATATTGACTCTGACCGAATCCACTTTATTTTCTATTAGGAAAAGTTGTAAATATTTTATCTTGCCGCAACTTATGACACTTATATCAGTTTTGTCCGTTAATCCTTTATCATAAACAAACTTGGCGACGCAGCGGATCCCGTTGCCGCACATCTCCGCGCGACTCCCGTCTGCATTGTACATCTCCATCTCGAAATCCGCCTCATCGGAAGGGTTAATAAAGATCACACCGTCACCCCCGATTCCGAAATGCCTGTCGCTGAGACGCTGTACCAGCTCCGGCTTTTCCTCCTGCGTAATCTTCTCCGTAAAACCATTAACGTAAATATAATCGTTACCACACCCGTGCATTTTCGTAAATTTCATGATGTCCCTCCTTTTTATACTGCTTGTTCCTGTAGAAGTTATGTAATATCCATCGTTTTTCAAATCACATGTTTTTTACTACATTATGATAATCATACCACATTCCCGCAACAAATAGAGCACATTAATTGCATAATACTATGCAAAATGTGCTCACATAATTCTATCTCGTCGTGCTTTTTTTCATAAAAAGGGTAGTATTTTTAAAAATCCATTTTTTCCGCCTTCATGATCCTTTGCGCTGCAAATTTACCCATTGTTGCGGCCACAGGCAGCCCTCCGGGACCCATAAGCCACTGATTTGCTATCATTACATTCGGAAGTCCTTTGATTTTTCCGGGTACGGTCCTGTTCTTGGCATTTCGGGTCACAATAAAACCCATATAGGCGCCGTTCCATGCATTGCAGTATCTGTTATAAGTAGCAGGGGTCCACACATCCAGAATGTGCACTTTTCCTTGCAGCTGCGGATATTTTTCTATCAGACGCAGTTGTATTTCTTCCGACAGTTCTGATTTCTTTTTATGATAAGCCTCTTGATCTTGATACAGTTTGATCCAATACCCATAATCTTCTTCTGTCTGAACAAACGTGCTCTGTATGATGCTTTTCCCCTCAGGAGCAAAGTCCGGCTCATAAGAATAATTATTAATGCTCATCCTTTCTGTACGGCTCATGCCTATGGTAATCGGACGGCAGGCAAACACATTGGTTTCCTTTGCTTCTTCCAAGCTTCCTTCTATTCCAAACGCCACATGAAAAGCGCTGACTACCGGATATAATTCCCTTTCCTTATAAATCGTTGATAGCCCGCTTGGCATACAGGAACCATCGATAAGCTGTGTGAACGTGTGCCTTGTATCAGTGGTACAGATCACATAATCTGCCTTTATCGTTTTCCCGTTCGCGAGCAGAATTCCTTCCGCTTTTTTCCCTTTGATCAGCACCTTTTGCACTTCTGTCCCCGTACAGATCGTTCCTCCGAGTTTCTGATAGCGTTTTACTATACGCATTGCCATCTCAAGAGAGCCGCCTCTCGGAATGTCTCCGTTTCCGCCGGTTACAGTCGCGTAGGAAACAACAAATGCATATGCCTGATAACCGGGCGGCATATAGTCTGTTATAGCCGTCCGTATCAGAGGATGGTGAAAACGCGCTGCAAGCTCCTTGATATCCATTTTACCATACAGCTTCATGACCTTTCCCATATCGGCCATGGATAGTCCCATTTTCACATAATCAATCGGATTCATCATGTCAAACGGCTTCTCTACCGGAACCGTCATACTCTCTGCCATTTTCACGGCATCCATAAGTTGGTTAATTTCTTCCGCGTCCTCAGGAGAGAGTGCAAGCAGCTCTTTTCTCGTGCGCTCCTTATCTCTCCAGAAAGTAATCTTGTCACCGTTTAATTCTGCGGAAAAGAATTTCTCTTTTTGATACAGCATAACGTCTTCTCCCAGCACACCGACTTCTTTCCAAAGCTGATTAAGACCGCTTCCTTCTCCGGACCCAGTCAACCAGTGTACGCAGTTATCAATGAAAAATCCTTCTCTCTTCCAACCGGTGCACAGACCGCCCGCAACCGTATGCTTTTCATATATTTCTGTTTGCATTCCTGCCTTTTGCAAATAAATTCCTGCTGTCAGTCCTGAAACTCCTCCGCCGATAATCACTACCTTTTTCATCTTTATAGCCATACCTTTCTCATAGTCTGCGAGTTTGTAGCCGCAAGACACAAACTTAACTCCATTCCGTTACGCTCTTACAATGTCTACGATCCATTCCGCCTTCGGCAATCCCATCTCCGGGTGCACTGCATACTGTTCGGCAATCCCCTGAATACTGCACCAAAATGCATTAGAAAGGGTAAGCGGATCTCCCTGTCTGATGGTACCTTCCTTCTGCCCCGCTTCTATAATGGGCACAAACTGTTCTATCGTATTTACCTTCAGCGCTATTTCTCTTATATGCTCCGGTGTTCCCGCGCTTCGCTGGGCATTTGCCATTAATACGAACAGCTTCGCAATATAGGGCTGCTCCTTCATGCAAAAAAACAGCTGCTCCGTAAACTGTGCGAAATAATCAATTGCGTTTTCACACTTCTGTGCTCCCGGACTGTTCGTTCCCTCAAGCCCCATTCTGACCAGTTCTTCATATAACTTTTCTTTTGACTCGAAATAATGAAACAACAGTCCCACACTCATGGAAACACTCTCTGCAATATCAGTAATCTTAGTTGCTGCATATCCTTTTGTTACAAATAAATTCAAGGCTGCACAAAGAATTTCCTGCCTGCGCTGCTCCTTCTGCTCCTGTCTGACACCCACTTTTATTCCTTCCCTTTCAACAAAAATGCATTGCTTTTTTAATAACCACACCAACTTTTTATTAAACTATTTTTCATTGAATTTATATTCAATATTTTTATAGCATAAAAGCTGCTCTTTGTAAAGCAGCTTTTACCGAATATTGTCTTATTATTTTATCCTGTTCATCCTCTCATCATCGCCAATACCATCTGCGCTGTCTCCACCATATTCGTGCCGCTGTCCATGCTGCACTTCTGGATATAGCGATGTGCCTCCTCTTCTGTCATATGATTTCGTTCCATCAAAAGTTCCTTTGCTTCCTTAATAAAAGCTGTTTCCTCTGAATTACGCTCTTTGGGTTTCGACTTCGCCCTGCGTCTCCTGCGCAGGATCGTCTGGCTCATCATATCCACCGTATTGATGAGATCGTGAACCTTAAGCGGCATAGCAAGGCACATGATATCGCCGCGCCGATACTCGTTCAGTACCGCCTGCGAAGCCATCAGAAGCATATCAAAACCCGCCGGAAGGCAGTCGTGTAACTCAGTATATATCATGTCTGTCATCTTGTAACCACATATGACAATGCCGTCACTTAAATCGCGTAACTGGCTGAGTGCCTGTGCTCCCGTCGAGCAAACTGCCGTTACCTGGAAACCGTTCTTCACAAGCACGCCGCGAATACCTTTGGCGTCCTCTATTTTCGGCAAAACCACGATAATATTGATCACACGCTCACCTCCCGTCCTGTATTTTATGTCATTCTTCTTTCGGATATTACGTTGCAATATTATGACATAGATGTCAGTATCCATCACACATTATTCAAATACTCATTAACCTCCCATTCAGTCACCTGCATACGATAGCGGAACCACTCTTTTTTCTTTGCTTTAATGTATTTGTGATAGACATGTTCCCCTAACACATCTCTGATAAAGCCGTCTGCCTCCATACAGTAGATCGCCTCAATCAACGTACCCGGTATTTCCTCTATTCCGTCTTTTTCCTTTTCCTCCTCAGTCATACGGAAAATATTGCAATCCACACTAGCCGGCGGCGTGATCTGATTCACAATACCGTCCAAACCCGCACGCAGACATACAGCCAATGCAAGATAGGGATTGGCCGAGGGATCTGGGCAACGTAGTTCGATCCTCGTTCCCTCTCCTCTGGTAGCCGGAATACGGATCAATGGACTTCTGTTTGTAGCACTCCATGCGATGTAAACCGGCGCTTCGTAGCCCGGCACCAGTCTCTTGTAGGAATTGACTAGGGGATTCGTGATCGCAGTCATGCCTTTCATATGCTTCATAATCCCGCCGATAAAGTAATAAGCCGTCTGACTAAGTCCCAACGGGTCATTCGCATCAGCAAAAATATTTTTTCCATCCTTTGACAAAGACATATTGATGTGCATCCCCGAACCGTTCACACCAAACTTCGGTTTCGGCATGAAAGTGGCGTGGAGTCCGTGTCTGCGGGCAATCGTCTTAACTGCAAGCTTAAAGGTCATAATGTTATCCGCCGTGGCAAGCGCCTCGTCATAACGGAAATCGATCTCATGCTGCGCCGGGGCCACTTCGTGGTGGGATGCCTCAATGACGAATCCCATGTCCTCTAAAGTAAGCACCATATCCCGTCTGGCATTTTCACCGAAATCCATCGGTCCTAAATCAAAATATCCCGCCTTCTCATGAGTAATCGTCGTGGGCATCGCATTTTCATCCGTATTAAACAGGAAAAATTCGCACTCCGGTCCTACCTCAAACGTATATCCAAGCTTCTCCGCCTCCTTGATCGCACGTTTTAAAATAAAACGCGGGTCTCCCTCAAAAGGCTCCCCATTGGAACGATACACATCACAGATCATTCTTGCCACTTTACCCTGCTGGGGTCTCCACGGAAAAATCTCAAAAGTACTCAAATCCGGATACAGATACATGTCGGATTCCTCGATCCGTGCAAATCCCTCAATGGAAGAACCATCGAACATGCACTCATTATTAAGCGCCTTCTCAAGCTGACTGGCGGTAATCGCCATATTTTTCAGATTTCCGAAGATATCCGTAAACTGCAGTCTTATAAACTCCACATCCTCATCTGCGACCAGTTGTATGATATCTTCCTTCGTGTAATTCTTTCTCATAGCTGCCTCCTTTTTCTAATTCTTATATAAGTTATGGTTCTTAATTTTCATAAGCGAATTTCCCATATAACACATAAGGGCATTCTTATTCTGTAATAAGAACGCCCTTGTTCCATGTCATGATATCAGTTGTGGAGTAAGTTTGTCAAGTTAGGGATTCCACATCCCAGATATAACACCCTACAGTATCCGACGATATTTAAAGCTATTTCTGCGCTTTCAATTTCTCTTTTTCCGCAAGAAGCTGCTGAATCTGTGCATCTTTTTCCAAGATAACTTTTTCATAGCTTGCAATTGACCGGTCGCGATCCGAAATCGCTTTTTGATAACTTGCAATAGAAAGATCACGGTCTGCAACTGCTCTCTCATAGTTCCGCAAATCCTGATAATACTCTTCCCTGTCACGGCACATCTTGCGAATCTGCTCTTCGGTGTTGTATACAAAAATTGATTTAGCCGCTTCCTTCATATTCTCATCTTTCGCCGCCAACATATTAACCTCCTCCCAAGTAGTGGCTTTAAGTAGCTTCGCCCAGCCATCGATATGATATATTTTATCCTCCTCCGTTGCCAAATCTATCCGAGTTAAGTCTACCACATTCAAGGTAATATTGTCACTATATTTTTGATAATTTTTAACGTTTATCAGTTTATATGAGGCGTAAAATTCGGGTCGATTCCGAAACAATGTATAATCTAAAAATCCGATATGTATTACAGAGTTTGCTTCATCGTAATCCTGCCCGTGGTTAAGACTGTCATAAGAGCGGCACAAGTACACCACCGAGCGGTTCTGCCAGTTTAGCTGGTTTGTCACTTGCATTTCAAGGTTGATCATCGTCCGATTATTCAGCAAAACATTGATATCCAGTCGAACCTCCTTACTTTCCACGCTCTCGCCCAGAATAATGGGGTTTGTAATTTCAACAGAAAATACTTCTTTTTCGGTTAAATGGAGCAACGAACAGATTAATCCGCGAAGTACTTTATTGTTAGACTGTAAGACTGCCCGAAACATGTAATCGTTGGTCATGCCATAAGGAATTTTGCCGTGTGCATTTTGCAGACTTGTGTCAATCACAGTTCCGCCGAACTGCCTCTTCCTGTTTTGATAATTGGTTTCGTTGTTTTGATTCAGATTCATAGATGTGCTTTCCTTTCGTAAGAAATACTGACGGAGCGCCGCTCCGAAGATCGTGTGGAATCTAAAGATTTGTAACTGATTCCGAATTTATTAGAATATAAGATATGTATACCAGAGAAACACAGAGAACTCAACTGCTTTGTACAATCCCACCTATAGAAAATTAGAGAACGTTATATCGTTAATCAAACTCTTCCGTCAAAATATAGTATGCACCGGCGTTTATATCACAAATACAATACCACATATTGTATTGTGCAAATTTCCATCTGTCTGTTGAATCCAATTTATAAATGTGTTATGGTCAAAAATAGAACTGTAGAAAACGGAGGATATCATTAACGATGAAAATATTACTATTTTGTGCAAAGGGATTTGAGACAATGGAATTCAGCGTTTTTGTAGATGTGATGGGATGGGCCCGGAACGACTACCACTACCCTGTGGAAGTCGAAACATGCGGATTCACGAAAACTGTTTTCAGTGCATTCCATATTCCGATCATCGCAGACCGGACGATCGATGAGATATCTGCTGATGATTATGATGCCTTGGCAATTCCCGGAGGTTTTGAAGATTTCGGTTTTTATGAAGAAGCCTATCACCCTGCCTTGTCAAAGTTGATCCAAGAATTCGACCGCGCAGGAAAGCCCATCGCCTCTATATGTGTCGCTGCGCTTGCATTAGGAAAAAGCGGGATTCTCAAAGACCGAAAAGCAACGACTTACCACCTTAACAACGCCTGCCGCCAGAAGCAGCTCGCGGAATTTGGCGTTCATGTAGTAAACGAACGAATTGTAACAGACGATAATGTAATCACCTCTTACTGTCCCGAGACGGCACCGGATGTTGCTTTCGCACTTCTTGGAAAAATATGCGGTGAAGATGCGATGAAGATTGTGAAGGAATCTATGGGATTTTAGGTTTTTCTCGTTGCCCTTAGAAACAAATTACTCTAATGCGGATCTAATGTGGAGGATTATCATGCAAAAAATCATGATCATCGAAGACGATAAGGCTGTGCGGGAGGAACTGTCTCTCCTACTGGAAAATGAAGGATACCACCCCATTCCGGTCACCGCTTTTCACAATATCACACAGCAGGCTGCCAGGGAAATGCCCGACCTGATCCTATTGGACTTAGGGCTGCCCGAACAGGACGGTCTGTCTTTGTGCGCCGATCTGCGCCGAAGCAGCGATACCCCTATCATCTTCGTCACCAGCCACGATTCTACAGCAGACGAACTGGCGGCACTCAGTATGGGCGGCGACGATTATATCACCAAACCTTACAATATTCCGCTACTGCTTACCCGAATCAAAGTCGTACTGCGCCGAAGCAGTCCGAAAATCACCGCCGATTCTCCGGAATATAACGGACTGAAACTGAATCCGGCCAAGGGTACTGCAACGGCAAACGGACATACTGCCGAGCTGACGCGCAATGAGATCCAGATTGTGGCACACCTGATAGCTCATGCCGGGGAAATTGTTTCCCGCGCAGATCTGATTGAAGCTTTGTGGGATAATAAAATCTATATCGACGATAATACCCTCAGCGTTAACATCACCCGACTGCGGAGTAAACTGGATGAACTGGGGCTGCCTGACTTCATCAAGACACGCAGGGGATTAGGGTATCAAATATAACATCTACACCTCATTGTATCCCTACACAAGGGCGAGGACTCAATATTAAAATTTTCATGCGCAAGATTTGTGTCTGCCCGCTGCTTGTCACAACCTTATTCATGCTCTAAAATGAAGTAACGGTTGAAAGAATTGCATTCTTTCAACCGCGAGATTTATTCCGACGCTGATAACGTCTTGGCTAACAGACTCGCAGGCTAAGAAAGGGACATGGATACAAATATGACATTTCACGAATTTATATCTGACCATCTGGGAAAAATCATCTTAGAAATATTAGTTATGACATCACTGTCAGTAATCCTTCTCACAACAGGCACACAATCCGGTGTAATTGTTCTGCTGCTTGTGATTCTGCTTCCGATTGGGATAACGGTGTATGTCATCGACTTTATCAAATGCCGTTCCCATCTGAAAGAATTGGAAAATATTATGTCCGGACTGGATCAAAAATATCTGTTCATCGAATGCATTCCGCAGCCCCGGACTGCCTATGAGCGCCGACTCTTCAGCTTGATGCGCGCCTCCTATAAGTCCATGCTCGGTGCAGTCTCCGATGCCAGGTCAGCCGGGCGGGAATATCGGGAATATATCGAAAGCTGGGTTCATGAAATCAAATCCCCCATCACGGCCGCCAAACTGATCTCCCATAGCCTTGAAGCAGAAGCAGGACGCCGGCTCACGCAGGAACTGATACAAATTGAAGCCCATGTGGAGCGGGCTCTTTTCTATGCCAGAGCGGAAAGCCCCGAACAGGATTTCATCATTCGGGAAGTCAGCCTTGAGGAAATCGTGTCGAAGACCATCGAAACCTACCGCACGCTGCTAATGCAAAGCAATATGCGCATCGAAACCGAAAATCTGAATCATCAAATCTACACCGACATTAAATGGGCTTGTTTCATTCTCGGACAGCTCCTTCAAAATGCTGCGCGATACAAAAAATTGAGTTCTGTGGAGTTGCAAGATTCGCTGGGCGAATCCGAAGTTTGTCAGGAAATTCCCCATGCATCTAAAAATGACGTATGCGTCATAAACATATCCGCCATATCTGATGCCCGCTTTGTTGTACTTACCGTCTCTGACAACGGTATCGGTATTCCTCCTCATGAAATGCCACGTGTATTCGACCGCGGCTTTACAGGCAGCAACGGCCGGTCCAGAGGCGGCAGCACGGGAATGGGTTTGTATCTGTGCCGCAAACTGTCCAACGTTCTGAACATCGATCTACAGATTACCTCTGTCTGGCAGGAAGGGACTCAGGTGACGCTCTCCTTTCCCGCTAAGGCAAATCTTACGAAAATGTAAGGAAAATCAATGTTAATTCGATACAAGCGGGTGTGGGGTTGAGGGTATGATGGTTGTATGGTTCAAAATGACGGGCTACGGTATTGCTGTATGATTAGGGCAATTAAAGAGTATATATAGGTTGTGAGGGCAGATTATGCAGATGGTTCTCACGTGTCGGGCTCCGTCATATGGATTTTCTAAATATTCCGGAAAAATTGAGAGATGTGGACGAAACCGCCCTCTATTCGCCATCCGGGCTCATTACGGGCTTTTCGGGACATCCATGTCCCGAAATTTCTGGGTATCGAACGGAATATTAAGAAAATCTCATATTCCTGCGCATGCCACGTGAGAACCATCTGCACAATCTGCCCGCTATCATTTATTGACGCAGCTTTAGGATGTGAGTGTTTTGAATCAATAGAATATACAGGAGGTATCTATGCTGCAAGTCAAGAACATTGAAAAATATTACGGGAGTAAAAATCATGTCACGAAGGCGTTAGACCGTATTAGCTTCAACGTGGCGGAGGGTGAATTTATCGCGATCATGGGTGCGTCCGGAAGCGGTAAAACTACCCTGCTCAACTGTATCTCTACCATCGACACGGTGAGTGCCGGCAGTATTCTTTTAAACGGAACTGACATCTCGGATCTTGGCGAGCGTGATCTTGCCCGTTTCCGCAGGGAACGTCTGGGATTTGTTTTTCAGGATTTTAACCTGTTGGACACCCTAACCATCGAGGAGAATATCGGTCTTGCCCTCACGCTGAATCACTCAGATTCCCATACCGTACAGAATAAAGTGCAGGAAGTATCCGAAAAACTCGGCATTACAGACATCCTGGGAAAATTCCCTTATCAGGTATCAGGCGGACAGAAACAGCGCACGGCGTGTGCCAGAGCCATGGTCGCCGGACAATCCCTGCTGCTCGCTGACGAGCCTACCGGCGCTTTAGATTCCACAGCATCTAAAAACTTACTGGAGATCATGACACGGATGAACCATGAAATGGGCGCTACGATTCTTATGGTCACACATGATGCATACAGCGCCAGTTACGCATCGCGGGTACTTTTTCTCAAAGACGGGAAGATTTTCAACGAACTGCTTCGGGGCGAACGGAACAGGTCGGTGTTCTATCGCGAGATTCTGAATGTCCTCGCTCTGTTGGGAGGTGATATCAGTGACGTTATTTAAACTATCCCTAAGAAACGCTAAGAGGCAGGCGAAAGATTACCTTGTCTATTTCGTCACCGTTATCATGGCGGCGGCTTTGATCTATGCCTTCAACGGCCTTGTTTTTTCCAAGGAAGTTCTGGAA
>CAMWMS010000053.1 GCA_947175435.1 uncultured Lachnospiraceae bacterium
GCAAATTTAAAGGAAGAAAAAGAAACTTGAAAAACACCATTTCATGCGTTATACTATAAGAAATTATGGGAAAAATATACCTAAATATCTTACAGGGGTGATTGCCATGGAGATTGCAATTAGTAGGGACTATTATCTGGAACAGATAATGAAACGTAAGAATAATGGACTGATTAAAGTAGTGACGGGAATCAGAAGATGTGGAAAATCATTTTTGCTTCGCACCTTGTTTAAGAAACATTTGCTGGAGAATGGGGTCGATGAGGATCATATTATTGAGACGGCCTTTGATTTATTCGACTATATAGAATTTCGGGACCCTAAAGTTTTCTATCCATGGGCGAAAGAGCAGATCAAGGATGAGGATACTTATTACTTCCTTTTGGATGAAGTTCAGATGCTGGGAGAATTTGTGAGCGTTCTGAATGGACTTGCGGATAAAAAGAATTGTGATGTGTATGTAACCGGAAGTAATGCGAAATTCCTTTCAAGCGATATCGCAACAGAGTTCGGAGGCAGAGGGGATGAGATTCATATGTATCCCTTAAGCTTTTCGGAGTTTATGACCATATATAACGGAAATCGCTATGACGGATGGAATGAATATATTACTTATGGCGGCATTCCTCTTGTGGTTTTGGCAGAAACCGACGAACAGAAGACGACGCTTTTGGATAATCTGTTTAAAGAAACCTATATTCGCGATATTGTTACACGAAATAAAATCAGAAATATCGGCGAGATGGAATCTTTGCTTGATGTTTTATCATCAGCAATCGGGGCATTAACAAATCCGAATAAGCTGCAAAAGACTTTTAAGAGCGTAAACAAATCCAAAATTACCGCTACAACCATCACAAAATATATTGAGTATCTGGAGGATTCTTTCTTGATTGAAGAGGCAAGACGCTACGATATTAAAGGGAAATCCTATATAGGTACGCCGATGAAGTATTACTTTATGGATATGGGGCTTCGAAATGTGAGAATCAATTTCAGACAAATGGAAGTGACCCACTCTATGGAGAATGTAATCTATAATGAACTTAGAATGCGCGGTTACAGCGTTGATGTAGGAAATCTTAGTATTGTAGAACAGGGTAAAGACGGTAAGTCGGTTAAGAAACAGTTGGAAGTTGATTTTATATGTAACAAAGGATCTAAGAAGTATTACATTCAATCGGCCTATGCGCTTGAAACAGAGGAAAAGGCAGCACAGGAAATCAGACCGTTTTTGAAAATCAAAGATTCGTTTAAGAAAATTGTAATCACGTCAAATACACCGAAACCATTTTATAGTGATGACGGTATATTGATGATGAATGTATACGACTTTTTATTAAATCCGGATTCAATGGAGTTATAAGCCCTCTCACCTCTCCCGCCACGGCCCTCTCCGATAAAAAGTAATCGACAGTCCCGTAGCTAACGTCCAGCCGATGGGCCATGCGCACCAGATCCCGATATAGCCTATCTGCCGGGACAGGATTTCGGCCAGCACGACCCGCAGGATCAGGTCTGTAAAAGTTGCGATCATGAAATTCTTCATAAGCCCCGCGCCGCGCAGAATGCCGTCGGCAATCAGTTTGACGGATATAATAAAGTAGAAAGGCGCTACAATATAGAGAAACCGCATACCGGAGGCAAGCGCCAGTTCGGAAGGGTCGTTGATAAAGAAGGTGACAAGAGCCTTCGTCGCTGTCAGATACAGTGCTACGAGGGGAACGCAGAGCAGCCATACCATCTTAACGCCCGCTCTGAAGCCGTCCTTGATCCGCGGCAGAATGCCGGCACCTATATTCTGCGCCGTATAGTTGGACAATCCGTTAGCCAGCGTGGTGAAGGAAGTAATTACCAGATTGTTAAGTTTGACCGCCGCGGCATATCCGGCAGTAACCTCAACCCCACAGTCGTTGATCACGCTCTGGATAATGATATTGCCGACAGAGATAAAACTCTGTTGTAAGATACTGGGAACCGCGATCACCGCTATTTTTTTAAACATTTCAAAAGAATATAAGACGACCCTGCCTTCGGTCGGGATGGCGGACAGCCGTTTTAATACAACGATTACTGCAAGCACACAGCTTACACCCTGACAGAGAAAAGTTGCCCACGCCACGCCGGCTACTCCCATGTCAAAAGCGGCTACGAACAGAATGTCTACCAGAATATTGGCAGTCGAGGAGATTGCCAGAAAGATAAACGGCGTCTTGGAATCGCCCAGCGCCGAGAAGATGCCCGTTGCTATATTATAGAAGAAAAGGAAGGGAAGTCCCCATATGTATATGTTCAGATATAATTTAGAGTCGGAGAGAATCTCCGGCGGCGTATGGATCAGAGCAAGAAGGGCATCACAGCAGACAAGCCCGAAGATCATCAGGATCGCACACAAAACAGCACTGGAGATCATGGTCGTGTAGACCGATGTTTTCATTTCCCCGTATTTTTTAGAACCGAACAGCCGTGACACGATGACGGAGCAGCCAATATTGCATCCGAAGGCAAAAGCGATGAAGATCAACGTGATCTCGTAACTGTTTCCCACTGAGGCCAAGGCGTTTTCCCCGATGAATTTGCCGGCGACCAGACTGTCGGCGATATTGTATAACTGCTGAAAAATAATACTACCAAACAACGGCAGACAGAACTGCCACAGTACAGTTTCCGGTTTCCCCACGGTCAGATCCTTGTTCATAATATCACGCCTCCGTTTCCAAATCCCTTATTATACTCTTTTCAAAAGAAAATGCAAACAAAAACTGACATTTATCCATTCCACTCCACTCCCGTCTACGTTCCATTTCTTCTGCATTTCTCCAATTCTCCATTTCTACATCCTACATGACATTTCGGATTTTACAGCATTTCTGTTTTCCGCGCTTTCCAATACTCAGCACAGATGAAGATTAATATCTTAAGGAACCCCTTAAAAAGCGCGGTTCCGTAGATATTAGTCTTCATCTGTGCGGACGTCTTAGAGAACGCCTTACATAATCCATTAACAATACCGCAATTTCACTCCCCATCCGATTGAAAAAACCCAAATTCAACGCTATAATAAATAAAACGGTGCTTTCCCGGAATTCCTATAAAAATAACACACCTAAATATAAAAAATGACACCGTAATTTATGCTCGAAATCTATATGATATTGATAGGAGTAACCCGGTAAAAGTCCAATTACTATATTATAACAGGGGGTAACAACCATATGCGCAATGCAGAAATGAAATCGTACGAGTTTATGGATCATCAGGGAACTTTTCGGCTGGAGCAGCCGGAGAACGTAAGCTATCTGTATTTTCCCATAGCGGGGGAGCAGGGATTAAAAGGAGCTGTCACGCCGAGGCTGGGCGGTGACTTGAAACGCAGTCAGAATGAATTTGTCTTACAGCCTGTCAGCGCGGAAGAACTTCATAACAACAAATCCACAAGGAATTTCTGGTGCAGACTTGCTGACGGTGCATGCTTCTCGGCCACGGGCGTTTCTGCACAGGCGGAAGCGAAGCGGTTCACGGATGCACAGGACAGGAGCGTATTGACTGCAGGACCTATGTGGCAGCAGATCGAACGGGAGATCGCAGAGTACGGCGTGGCTTCCAAAATCACTTCCTTCGTGCCGGTATCGGAATATTCTGTGGAGATCATGCATGTGGAGATTATAAACCGCAGGAATGAGGAGGTCACACTGACACCTACGGCGGCAGTTCCGCTTTACGGCAGGAGTGCGGACAACCTGAGGGATCACAGACATGTGACTTCCTTACTGCACAGAGCCGAGACGACAAAGAACGGCGTTTTGGTTACACCGACACTTTCTTTTGATGAGAGAGGGCATCAGAAGAATCGGATCACCTACTATGTATGCGGTATGGAACAGGATGGAACAGCGCCTGTCGGATTCATGCCCATTGTGGAGGATTATATCGGAGAGGGCGGCAGTTACGAGAGACCGGAGAGTGTGTTGTCAGAGCAGCCTTACGATCCCGCCGGCAGACAGTATGACGGCTATGAGATCATCGGTGCCATGAGGTTTGCCCCGGTTACACTGCAGGCGAAAGAGAGCAGAAGCTATATCATCTTCATCGGTGCGGAAGAGAAAAGAGAGATGATCGACGGGATGTTAGCGGCTTTTTGTGATGACGGTAAGGTACGGGAAGCGCTTCAGAATACGAAACAGTACTGGCTGGACAAGATCAACGTGTCCTATGAAACAGCGGATTCAAATTTTGATAATTTCATGTTCTGGGTGAATTTCCAGCCTATGCTGCGTAGAATCTACGGCTGTTCGTTTCTGCCCCATCATGATTACGGTAAAGGCGGCAGAGGATGGCGTGATCTATGGCAGGATTGTCTGGCGCTGTTAATTATGCAGCCGGATGACGTGCGGCAGATGCTCATTGACAATTACGGCGGCGTGCGGATCGACGGCAGCAATGCCACGATCATAGGCAGCAAGCAGGGTGAGTTCATAGCGGATCGTAATAATATCACAAGAGTCTGGATGGATCATGGTTTGTGGCCGCTTATGACGACTAAGATGTATATAGACCAGACCGGAGATCTGTCGGTTCTGTTGAAAGAGAATACATATTTTAAAGACAAGCAGGAAGCCAGAGGCACTGACATCGACCCGGCATGGGAAGCCGACGGATCACCGGTTCTGAAAGATGGGGAGGGCAAAGAATATCTTGGCTCCGTATTAGAGCACATTCTGGTGCAGAATCTTACGGTCTTTTACGAGGTGGGAGAGCACAATCACATGCGGCTGCGCGGTGCGGACTGGAACGATGCGCTTGACATGGCGGCGGACAGAGGAGAGAGTGTGGCATTTACCGCTGCCTATGCGGATAATCTGGATGTGCTGGCGGAGCTGATCGGTCTGCTGCGCGAACGGATGCAGATGGAGAGTGTGGAAGTATTAGCGGAGATAGAGCCGTTGTTAGCTTCCGGAACAGAGCTGTATGAGGATGCAGAGCGGAAGAGAACACTGCTTGCAGATTACTGCAAGAGCATATTCCATCAGGTATCGGGCCGGAAGATAAAGCTTGACAGTGAACAGGTTCAGATAAGCCTGCGGGAGAAGGCACAGTGGATCAGGGAACATATTCGCAGAACCGAATGGATCGACGGCAAAGACTGCGGATGGTTTAACAGCTATTATGACAATTGCGGACGTCAGTGTGAGGGAATCAAGCCCGAAGGAGTACGGATGATGCTGACAGGACAGGTGTTTACCGTGATGTCCGGCACCGCTACCGATGAACAGACCGCGGAGATTGTTAAGGCAGCGGATAAATATTTATATCAGAAAGAAGTGGGAGGCTATCGCCTGAATACTGACTTTAAGGAATTGAAGACCGATTTGGGCAGAATGTTCGGATTCGCATATGGGCATAAGGAGAACGGAGCAGTCTTTTCACACATGACGACGATGTATGCCAATGCGCTCTACAGACGCGGTTTCGGACGGGAAGGATATCGCGCTCTGTACACGCTGTACGAGCAGGTGGCGGATTTTAATACCAGCATGATCTATCCGGGAATTCCGGAGTATTTCAATGACAGAGGAAGAGGCATGTACCATTACCTGACGGGTGCGGCAAGTTGGATGATGCTGACGGTGATCACGCAGATGTTCGGTGTCAGAGGTAACTGTGGCGATATGGTTCTTGCACCGCAGCTTATGAAGGAACAATTCCAGGATGGCCGTGCGGGACTCACCCTGAACTTCGGAGGGAAAAGGTGGCATATTGTCTATGTCAATGCGCAGAATGCGGAAGCCGGCACTTATCGAATCGGCAGTGTTACATTAGACGGCGGACAGCTTGCGGTGCAGGATAATGAAGTGAGAATTCCGCTCACCGAGATTGAGAAGTTTAGCGAAGAGAGCACCCATGAGATCATTGTGGAGCTGCAGGCATAGGAGATTCCCAAGCATTTGAAATATTCACCATTGAAAGGAGCATAATTACAGTGATGAAAGAGAATACGGCGGCATACAGAATAGAGAATTACGGGAAGCAGTCGGCTTTTGCCAGTTTCCTGCCGGGGATCAGCGGCGTGAGGGGCATTCCGATCTGGTGCTATTATGTAAACCGCGGACAGGGCGTGGTCAGTTTTGGCGTGGAGAATAAGGATCACGCCATAATGGAATTTTATCCGGCACATCAGGCTTACCAGAATGTGAAAAAGACCGGATTCCGCACTTTTATCAAGAAAGAAGGCAGGGTATGGGAGCCTTTTCGGGACGAAAATGTTTCGCATAGTATGTGTATCACCATGAACGGGCTGGAGATCGAGGAAAAACATGAGCAGGAAGGAATTGTGACGAATGTGTCATATTATACACTGCCAGAGGAAAAGATCGGCGCTCTGGTACGCAGAGTGTGTGTGAAAAATACTGGCAGTCAGGAGGCGCAGTTAGAGATTCTGGACGGTATGCCGGCGTGCATTCCCTACGGCATCGATCAGGAGAGTCTGAAGTTAATGGGACAGACCATGAAGGCGTGGATGCAGGTGGAAGATGTGGGCGGACATCCCTTTATGCGTGTTCGGGCGAGCACGGCAGATTCCGCGGCGGTGACGGAGATAAACGGCGGTAATTTCTCTATCGGTACGCTGGCGGACGGTACTATGCTGCAGGCAGTCACCGATCCGGAAGTGATATTTGCTTATGATCTGTCTCTGGAGAGACCGGTGGGCTTTATCGAGCATGGTTTACAGGAGCTTCTGGCGATGCCGCAGGTAAATCAGAACCTGGTACCCTGCAGCTTCTACGGAACGCAGGCGAAACTGGCGGCAGGAGAAGAGATCGTGTTCTATGAGCTGATCGGGCAGGTGGAGAGCAAGGAACTTCTGGAAGAATTTGCCCGCAGGAAACCGGATGCGGCTTATTATGAGGAGAAGAAGCAGGTGGCGGACCGTCTGGCGGAGGATCTGTGCAGACATATCAGGACGAAGACGGCGAATCCCGATTTCGACGCTTATTGTGAGTATACCTATATGGACAATGTACTGCGGGGAGGTTATCCCATTAAACTGGCGGATGACAAGGTTTTTTATGTATATTCTAGAAAACACGGTGATCTGGAACGGGATTACAACTATTTCAGTATGCTTCCGGAGTTCTATTCTCAGGGTAACGGCAATTTCCGCGATGTGAATCAGAACAGACGGTGCGACGTGTTCTTTGCGCCTTTTACGGGTCGAGAGAGCATCAAGACCTTCTACAGTCTTATTCAGCCTGACGGTTATAACCCGCTGGGAGTGGAGAAAGTCACATACCGGCTGAATGCTGCGAAGACTGAGGAAATCTTCCGGGATGACAGCGCACAGGTAAGAGCGAAGCTCTGCGATATGTTCTCTAAGCCTTTTACGCCGGGAGCGCTTTACAGAGAGCTGGATAGGTCTGATCGGACGAATGATCAGGTGGAAACACTCTTTGAGCAGGTTATGGCGGCGGCGGAAGGCGTCGTGAACGGTAAGTTCGGTGAGGGCTACTGGTCGGATCACTGGACCTACAACTTAGATCTTCTGGAAAGCTATCTGAGTGTTTTCCCGGAGAAAGAGGAAGAACTTCTGTATGAAAAAGCGTACAGTTATTACAGACCTCAGGCAAAAGTTAAGAAACGCGCGCAGCGCTATGTGAAAACAGAAAAGGGAATTCGCCAGTACGAAGCGATAGAAGAGCTGGATGTTAAGGACGGACAGCTGCTTTGTGCGAAGGGAGGAGAAGGCGATACCGTTTATGTTACATTGATGGAGAAGCTTCTGCTCTTGTCAGCTACCAAATTTGCAACACTGGATGCTTACGGAATGGGCGTGGAGATGGAGGGCGGCAAGCCCGGGTGGTATGATGCGTTAAACGGACTGCCGGGACTGTTAGGTTCCTCTATGGCGGAGAGCTGTGAGCTGGCGAGAAATCTGGAATATACGCTGCAGGCGCTGAAACGCTATCCGAGAGATGTGAAGCTGCTGACAGAACTGGCGGATTTTATAGAACAGATCGACCGGGTCGTGGCGGCGGAGAAGAAGACTCTGATGACAGAGCAGAAGGCGGTGTCCTTCTGGAATCAGATCAATGATGTCAAGGAAGCTTACAGGGATCGGGTTTATGCCGGAGTGAGCGGTGACATGAAGAGCCTTTCCAGCGAAAAACTGGCACAGATGCTGGAAGAATGGCATGAGATCGTGCGTAGAGGTATTGAGAAGGCTTGCGAAATGGCGGGCGGTATCTGTCCCACCTATTTTACTTATGAAGTGACGGAGTATCGGGAGTGTGAGGATGGCATCATGCCGCTTGACCTGCAGGTAGGAGCGGTGCCGCTGTTCCTGGAGGGTCCCGTGCGGTATCTGAAATTGGATCAGGCGATGTCCGGAAAACGAAAGCTGTACGAGCAGGTGAAAGGAAGCGACCTGTATGACAATAAACTGTCCATGTATAAGGTCAATGCTTCTTTGCAGGAGGCTTCCTATGAACTGGGACGTGCGAGAGCGTTTACGCCGGGATGGCTGGAGAATGAGTCCATCTGGCTCCATATGGAATATAAATATCTGCTAGAATTGTTAAAATCCGAGATGTACAAGGAGTTCTTTGAAGATTTCCGTAAAGCGGCGATCCCGTTCCTTGACAGTAAGGTGTACGGCAGAAGTATATACGAGAATTCTTCCTTTATTGCCAGCAGTAAGAATCCTAACAGCAGTTATCATGGCAAGGGATTTGTGGCGCGTTTAAGCGGTTCCACGGTGGAGTTTTTGAACATGTGGATTATTATGATGTTCGGCAGACAGCCTTTTAAGGTATGCGACGGGGAACTTACGCTGCAGCTTACGCCGGCACTGCCCGCTTATCTGCTTCAGGAGAACGGCAGCGTGGAAGCGATATTTATGGGAGAGACGAAAGTGGTCTATCATGTGGAAGAGTGTAAAGATTACATCCCTGGTGAGTATCAGACCACGGAGTGCACGCTGGAATATGCGGACGGCGGTAAAGTGAGCGCGCTAAGTGGTGTGATAAGCGGCAGTACGGCGAAAGATGTGCGCGACGGCAAGGTAAGTCGTATTGATGTTACGCTCTGCTAGTGCGTGTTCCGATTTGCGGTAAATATAACACACCGGGAGGCGTGGAAGGACATGAACACATTGTTGATCGTAGAAGATGATAGAGCAATCCGTCAGGTGATCAGGAAGATCATACGGCGTTCGGACGTTGTCGTTTCCAATATTATGGAGTGCGGTGACGCCCAGACGGCGTTAGAGATTTTGGACAAACGCAAAGTGGATGTGATGATCACCGATGTTATCATGCCCGGAATAGATGGAATCAGGCTGGTGCAGGAGATGCAGAAGCTTACGCATAGGCCGCTTGTGGTGGTTGTCAGCGGCTGCGATGATTTTGCCTGTGCGGTACAGCTTCTGCGCCTGGGCATCAGGGATTATATCATGAAACCGATTGAGTCTGAGAGGCTCGTGGAAAGCCTTGGCAGGCTCGATCGGGAGATCAACGAGGACAAACGCAGGGTACGGGAACTCAGAATGATCGGCTGCCAGCAGCTTAAATATATGATCCTAAATGAGAATATATCGGAGCATGAGGTGCAGACAGTGACCAGCAGCTTCGAAGAGCAGCTTCTCGATCAAGAGTATGTGGTATGCTGCCTGGAAAATATTGCCGGAGAGGATGAGGACAGCGAGAGCTATCTTTGTCTGGGCGAGATTGAAAACAACCGTATCTATGTTGTGGGACGGGACAATAAAGACCTTCTGTTAAAAAACGAATTGCGGGACTGTCATGTGGGAGTCAGCAGAGTGCATTGCGGTGTAGCACAGTTACGGGCTGCATACCGCGAGGCTGAGTCGGCACGGAAAGAGGCATTCCTGCGCGTCAGACACGAAGTGGAATACAGCGGGGAGCTGCCGGTAGATAAAGGCGGGCCGGATGAAGAGAAGATCCGGCAGATCGTGCAACTGATCGGAACGAATAAGGGTGCGGCGGCACTTAGAATGGTAGAGCAGTATTTCGCGAAGATCAGGCGGGAAGGATATTCCTGCGATATGCTGTATGCGAGTGTTAATATGCTGATTGATGAGATCTGCAGAATCTATCGAAACGTACTACAGGAAAACGAAAAAGAGCTGATTGGATTCAGGGATATCTATCGGTTTGCCCACAGTGAAGAACTGATGGAGGAATTGATCGGATGGATAATCGGGTTTCGGGAGAAGATCAGCGAGGAATTCGACGATTATAAGAACAGATCTAAAGTGGATATGGCGCTTGCCTATATCCGGGACAATTATGATAAAGATTTAAACATGGCGGTGGTATCTAACCATGTTTCTATGAACTATTCTCTTTTTTCTTATGCTTTCAAACAATACACCGGTCATAATTTTGTGAGCTATTTAAAGGAACTCAGGGTGAATGAGGCGAAACGCCTGCTGGCGGAGACTGACATGCGTGTGATCGAGATCAGCCGTCGGGTTGGTTATGAGAATGAGAAACACTTTATGAAGACTTTTAAGAGTCAATGCGGGGTTTCTCCTACGGAGTATAGGAGAAATATGCAGTTTGGGGAGAGAGAGCGGGGCATCTAAGACGGACGCGCAGAGGGAAGTTAATATCTACGGAACCGCGCTTTCGCTCCGTAAAAAGCGTAGCAGACGCTAAACTCGTGAGTTGCTTTGCAACTCAGAACCTCGTTAAGCGCTGACGCTTTTTAAGGGGTTCCTTAAGATATTAACTTTCCTCTGTGCTGGGTGTTGGATATGGCTGGACAGGTACAATAGACACTGTGCTGTGAGAAATGTGTGTTGTCGAATTGTATTTTATATGGTAGTATGTTAAATGCATCAGAGTGTTTTGGGATTTTGACTCATGGTTCGCGGGAATTGAGGAGTATGAGGAAGCAGGTCATACAAGGGTTTCATAGTTTTAAGGGAAAAATATATAGTGTTTTTGGACAGAACGGGGAGCGTGTGCAGCAGGAGGAGCTTTTTCGGGCAGAGGCAGCCGATGTCGGGCAGCAGGATATGCACGGGACGGGGCCGGGCTCATTCGATAAGCTTATCGAGCGAAGAGACTTCGAGCGGATCGTCGATGAAGAGCTGCGTGCCGGGCATAGTCAGGGGTGTCTTCTTGTGGGCAATGTGGACCGGTTCAGAGAAGTGTGTGAAATTTACGGACAGGATAAGGGTAATGATGTCCTGCAGCGTGTAGTGGAGGTGCTTTTTCACTCGTTTGGGGAATCGGCTTGTATGAGCAGACAGGGCAGAGATACTTTTGCCATGTGGCTGTCCGGTGTTTCCATCGCGCGCACGGAGCTGCTTTACCGGCAGGCGGGAGAGGTCAATGACGTCCTGCTGCACCCGGCAGAAGAACTTCCGCCGGTGACGCTGAGTATCGGCATGGCTTTCGGCGATTCGGCGGAAGATTGCAGAGAGCTTGGAAAGAGGGCGATCAAAGCGTTAAATCATGTCAAAGAGAGCGGAAGGTGTGGCTGTGAGATCGATGACGGACACGGAAGATGATAAGTTGATGATTAAGAGCAGGGAATCTGAGCTGCTTTAGTGGGATAATAAACAGGAGAGGAGAATATTATGGGCGGATTTTTTGGTGTGGCTTCTAAACAGGACTGCGTATTTGACTTATTTTTCGGGACGGATTATCATTCGCACCTTGGAACGAGGCGGGCCGGTATGGCGGTATACAGCAAGGAGGAAGGCTTCGACCGGGCGATCCATAATATCGAGAATGCTCCTTTTCGTACCAAATTTGATAAAGATGCCAATACCATGCATGGCAGTTACGGCATAGGCTGTATTTCCGATTACGAACCACAGCCGCTGATTATTCGCTCCCACCACGGGACCTATGCAATCACCACGGTGGGCAAAATAAATAATAAAGATGAGATCGTGCAGGAACTTTTCCGGAGCGGGCACGCACATTTTCTGGAGATGAGCGGCGGGGATATCAATGCTACGGAGTTGGTAGCAGCGGTCATCAACCAGCGGGATAATCTGATAGAGGGTATCCGGTATGCACAGGAATTGATTGACGGGTCCATGACCATGCTGCTCATGACGCCGAAGGGAATCTATGCGGCGAGAGACCGGTATGGACGCACGCCGGTGACTGTGGGGAAGAAGGAAGATGCCTACTGTGTCTCCTTCGAGAGTTTTGCTTATCTGAATCTGGGATATGAACCGGAACGTGAACTGGGGCCCGGTGAGATTGCGATTATCACACCGGAAGGCATGAAGTCTCTGGTGGCTCCGGGAAAAGATATGAAGATCTGTACCTTCCTGTGGATCTATTACGGCTATCCCTCCTCTTCCTATGAGGGAATAAGCGTGGAGCAGATGCGTTACAACTGCGGCGCTATGCTGGCAAAACGGGATGATGCGCATCCGGATATTGTGGCGGGGGTGCCGGATTCCGGAACCGCACATGCGATCGGCTACGCCAATGAGTCGGGGATTCCCTTTTCCAGACCTTTTATCAAATATACTCCTACATGGCCGCGTTCCTTTATGCCTACGATTCAGAGTAAGCGTAATCTGATTGCTAAGATGAAGCTGATTCCCGTGCATGATCTGATCAAGGACAAAAGTCTGTTGCTGATCGACGATTCCATTGTACGCGGTACACAGCTTCGGGAGACAACGGAGTTTCTTTATCACAGCGGTGCGGGAGAGGTACATATTCGGCCGGCATGCCCGCCGCTTTTGTTTGGCTGTAAATATTTGAATTTTTCCCGTTCAACTTCGGAGATGGAGCTGATCGCACGCCGTGTAATCAGCGAGATGGAGGGAGAGAACAAGTATCCGAATCTGTCGGTCTATGCTGATCCCGACAGCACGGAGTATAGTGAGATGTTAGAAAAAATAAGAGAGAAGCTGAATTTCACTTCTCTCAGGTATCATCGTCTGGATGATATGATTGCATCCGTCGGTATAGACAAGTGCAAACTGTGCACCTACTGCTGGGACGGACGTGAATAACTGTTGTTATTTTCGGATTTCGGACGTGCACAGGGATTAATACGCTGCTGGCACAGCCAAAGTTTCATCATGACGCGCTGTGGCAGCAGTTTTGCGCCTATGTGGCAGAAGTTGACGTAGAAGCTGTAGATCGAGATATCTCTGCCTCTGTCTGCGTCTGCAACCGCTTTTCTTGCCACTTTGTCGGGGGTAGTCATGCCGCAAAACCTTCTGGTAGCTTTGGCGGCGCCGATGTTTGCCCGGTCATACAGGCGGGTTTTCAACCAGCCCGGGCAGACTGCGGTAGCGGTTATGCCGCGATCCTTAAGCTCCACGTTCAGCGCACGCGTGTAATTGCGCACGAAGGCTTTGGTGGAACTGTACAGATTCTGATAGGGCAACGGCTGGAATGCAGCCTGTGAGGCAATATTAATGATGTGGCTTCCGCGCGGCATGTAGGGAATGCATACAAGCCCCATGGCTACGACACCGCTTATGTTCACATTGATCATGTCAACGGATTCGGTTACGCTTAAGTCACCGTAAGAACAGAATTTAGCATAACCTGCGTTATTAATAAGATATCGAACCTCGATCTCGTTCTCCGCCAGCATTGTGCCGAGATCTTCAATGCGGGCGAGGTCGGCAATGTCCATAGAGATCGGACGAATCTTTCTTCCCATCTGTTTCTTTAGTTTATCCAGTTTGTCCTGATGTCTGGCAATCGCCCAGATTTCCTCGATTTCACTTTTTTCTTTCAGTATCTTTACAAATTCTCTGCCGAGTCCGCTGCTTGCTCCGGTAATGATAGCTATTCTTTTCATGGTTGACTCCTTACCTTTGTTTTGTTATGCTTTATTATATTTCATTGTATCAGTATAACAAAGAATGTGTCGTAATGAAAGGTTTTATACTTCTATTATGAATAGCAGATGTTATACTATCTTTAGATGATAAGATATCTAAGGCGTCCGCACAGATGAAAGTTAATATCTACGGAGCCGCGCTTTCGCTCCGTAAAAATCGTAACAGACGCTAAACTCGTGAGTTGCTTTGCAACTCATAACCTCGTTAAGCGCTGACCAAAGTTAATTTCGAAGAAATTTACTTTTTTTATGGGGCTCCTTAAGAAATTAACTTTCATCTGTGCTGGGTATTGGTGGTGATTGGACAGTAACTTATCATATATATATTTAAGAAAGTACAGTGAAACTAAAGATAAATAGCGATAGTTATATATAGAGAGGGGAACGGAATATGTTATTTAAATGTAGAAACTGCGGCGGTAACGTGGTGTATGAGCCGGGCAGAGGCAGAATGTACTGTCCCCATTGCGAGAGCGAGGATAGTGAGGATACGATACAGGGCGGCTCTCTTACACAGTGCGTCAACTGTGGTGCGCCCATGGAGGTGCCGGCTTATGCGTCGGCGGGCAGATGTGAGCATTGTGGCAGCTATATTGTATATAATGAGCGGGTAGAAGGTGTTTTGGAGCCTCATCTGATTCTTCCGTTCTATATTAATAAGGAAAAAGCCGTGGCGTCGATGGAGGCGGAGTTTACAAGAAGGTTGTTTACGCCTTCTGATTTTATGTCGGCGAAGAGCCTGGAGAAAATGGTGGGAATCTATGTGCCGTTCTGGTTGTATGATTATAACACCTGTTATGATTTTGCCGGAGAAGGTACTAAGGTCAGAAGCTGGACCAGCGGAAATACGGAATATGTGGAGACTTCATACTATGAGGTGGTTCGCAGAATGGAGCTGGATTTTGATAAGATTCCTGTGGATGCTTCATTTGCAATGGACGACGGGATCATGGATCTGATGGAACCTTACGGCTACCGGCAGCTGCAGGGTTTTCAGCCCAAATATATGTCCGGTTTCTACGGAGAGATCTATAATCAGGGAGCTCCGGAACTGGAGGGCAGAGCACAGATGAAGGCGCGAGGTGCCTCCGAGGAATTGATGCAGCAGTCTCTTGTGGGATACAATACGGTAAAACCCTATCGAAAGGATCTTAATTTGCAAAGAAGCGGTGTCAATTACGCTCTGATGCCGGTGTGGCAGTATCTGTACCGTTATCGGGGCAAAACCTATCAATTTCATGTCAACGGGCAGACGGGCAAGGTAATCGGTACAACGCCGGTCTCGATGGGGAAAGTTTTTGCCTACGGCGCTTCTGTGTTCGCCATCGTGACGGCGATATGCTCTATGGTGGTCAGAGTGCTTGAGATCCTGTAAAATTACGCAATTTGAGCCAGATCTTCAAGTATGCTTTGGTCGCATTATGATCACGGTAAGCAGTTCTGGTATGGAGGTATTATGAAAGAGTATTTTCATTATTTTAAATGGCTTTATATTATATTAGGGGTTGTTCTGATTCTGTACATAGTGATAAGCGGCGGACAGAGTGCGGTTTCCGGTGCTGCCAACCGCCAGAGGAGCAATGCGGAGTGTACGACGGATGAAAGGGTGTTTGATTACGCCGATGTGCTGACGGATAAGGAGGAAGATAAACTGCGCAGTCTGATTGCCAAGCGGGAGAAACAGACCGGCTGTGATATCGTGCTGATTACCCTGCAGGAGTCGCTTAAGGACTATGCGAGAGAGATCGAGCCTAATGTGAGCTATGATGAGTTTGTAAGGGTCTATGCGGAAGCGTTCTATGAGGCATACAATTTCGGATATAATAAGCCGAACGGAGACGGTGTCCTGTTAGTGGATAACTGGTTCCGTGAGGATGATGGCAGGATCTATACATGGTTCTGTACGACGGGAAAAGTCAAGGACGCCTATACAAGCGAACAGATCGATCATATTCTGGACAATGTATACCGTTATGTAGAGCATAATCCTTACCGCGCATATAAGACATATGTGAATGATTTCTACCATGATATGATGGGAGCCAGGCTCTTTAATGTGTACGTGCCGGCTTGGGTTCCGTGGGCTACAGGAATCGTATCGGCTGTTATTTTTATACTGTGCAACGGCAGATCCAAGCGCGGAGCGAAGACGACGACCGCGACCACTTATGTGGACGGAATGGAACCGCAGTTCCGCGTCAGAGAGGACCGCTTTCTGCGTAAGAGCGTGGTAAAGCACAGAATCCAGTCAAGCGGCAGCGGCGGAGGAGGCCGTAGCCACAGCGGAGGCGGCGGTGGCGGAGGAAGCCACGGAGGCGGCGGCCACAGCAGATAAAAGAACAAATAAAAAACACTTCCCATGACGGTAGGAAGTGTTTTTGTTGTCTGATTATTCT
>CAMWMS010000054.1 GCA_947175435.1 uncultured Lachnospiraceae bacterium
GACAAGCACACAGGTGAAAGGTTGGAAGAAGAAATTGATGGAGAATTCTATTACGCCGATGCAGCAGTTTTCCAATACGGTGGGGAAGAATGCTACGGATTCCACGTTAATCATTGATGCGATGGATATTTTGTATACAGGAAATGTGGACGGATTCTGTATCGTCTCCAGTGACGGTGACTTCACCAGACTTGCGAGCAGACTGCGTGAGTCGGGTATGATGGTGGTGGGAATGGGAGAAGAGAAGACGCCCCGTTCTTTCCGTACGGCATGTTCACAGTTCACGGTCCTTGAGAATCTGATTGATGAGGATGAGGAAGACTTACAGGAAGAGGAGACACAGGAGTCCTCGAAAGGAGCCGCGCAGGAGACAGCCGCGGCCTCCGGTAAGAGCGGTAAAAATAAGAAAAAAGCGGCGAAAGCAAACGGTGATACGAAGGAATCCACTTCGATCAGCAAGGAAGTGATCGAGAGTGCCATTATCAATATCATTACGGAGAACGAAAACAGAGACAAGGAAACAGGTCTTGGGGAAATCGGCAGCAGACTTCTTAACAAATATCCGGATTTTGACGTGAGAAATTATGGTTACAGCCTGTTGTCACGCTTTTTAGAGGAGATTCCCAGTCTGCAGTTGGTGAAGAATAACACGAGAGTCAATGTGGAGATCAGGGAAAACAGGGAGACGGAAGAGGAGATTACCGATTATATCAAGGCAGTTGTGGGAGAACAGGGCAAAAAAGGCATGCGAGTGAGCGAACTGAGCAACATTGTGCACGGTAAATATAAACGCTTTAAACCGAAGAATTATGGTTATTCCCAGTTCACAAAGTTCCTGCAGGCGATACCGGAATTGGAGATCTACGGAGATATCAATGCGCGGAAAGTAAGAATTGCCGGGCAACAGGACAATGCCGTGGATACGGTACAGCAGGAAGAGAATAATGGCGCAGCCGAGTAAAATGACGGTAGGCAGTAAATAGCGGAGAGGACGATAGAATTTGGAAATACAGGACAGGAAAAGCAATATTCTGGTGATAGATGATGACGTTGATATCGGCAATATGGTGGAAGAGCTGTTGACGCGAGAGGGGTATGGTGTTATGCGCGCCTATTCCGGGACGGAGGCTGTGCTCTTTATGGAGCATGCCAAGCGGTATGACAGGCTGTCTTCCCAAGACGGTATGGAAACAAGCGCGGTGCTGCCGGATTTGATCCTGCTCGACTTGATGTTGCCGGGAATTGCGGGAGAACAGTTGCTGTCGAAATGGGAAGGGATTCCGGTGATCGTGGTAAGTGCCAAGGCGGAAGTTGATAACAAAGTGCAGCTTCTTCTCAGCGGCGCGGCGGATTATATTACGAAACCTTTTGAAGGAAAGGAGCTTCTGGCGCGGGTTGCGGTACAGCTTCGAAAAAATAAAAATAACACGTGTTTTGATAACGACACATTACAGTTTGGCGATATTCGGCTGTCATTAGCCATGCACACGGCTATGATCGGGGAGCAGACTGTCAGGCTGACGAAGACGGAGTACGCGATTCTAAAGACATTGATGCAGAATCCGACGCAGGTCATAACCAAATCGGCGCTTTTAGACCGGATCAGTGAGGACACGCCGGATTGTATGGAGAGTTCGCTGAAGGTACATGTCAGTAATTTGAGAAAAAAGCTGCGGGAAGCGGGTGGACGCGGCAGTGACGGAGAGTATATAGAGTCGGTCTGGGGAATCGGCTTTCGGATGAAGACATGATAATTCAGAGACAGAATTCGGGAGCCGAAAATATTTACCATTTTAAATCAAATCTTAACTCTTTTCTTAACCGCTATCTTAACTTTTCCATGCTATAGTCATACATGTCGACACAGGATCGGAACGGAATGACAGGAGGAAAGGGTTATGGAATATTGTCTGACAACAGAGGCGCTGTGCAAAGAGTACAGACACACGAAAGCATTAGACGGTCTGTCCATGCATGTGCCCAGGGGATCAATCTACGGATTCGTGGGTAAAAACGGTGCGGGAAAGACCACATTGATCCGGATGATCTGCGGATTGCAGAAGGTGACTTCGGGTGAGTATACCTTATACGGAATAAAGAATACCGACAAAAGGATTGAAAAAGCCCGGGGAAGGATGGGCGCGATCGTGGAAGCACCATCTGTCTATATGGATATGACGGCGGAAGATAATCTGAAGCTGCAGTATCGGGTGCTGGGACTGCCGTCTTATGAGGGAATCAAAGATTTGCTGAAACTGGTCGGTCTTGCGGATACGGGGAAAAAGAAGGCCAAAAATTTTTCGCTGGGAATGCGGCAGCGTCTCGGAATCGCCGTTGCACTGGCAGGAGATCCGGATTTCCTCATATTGGATGAGCCGATCAACGGGCTTGACCCGCAGGGAATCATAGAGATCAGGGAACTTATTTTGAAACTGAACCGGGAACGGCAGATCACTGTGTTGATTTCCAGTCATATTTTGGAAGAATTATCTAAACTGGCTACACATTACGGTTTTATCGACAGAGGGCGCATTGTCCGGGAAATTAGCGCGCAGGAGATGGAGGCGGCGTGCAGGAAGTGTGTCCGCGTAGAAGTAGATAACGCAGGAGCGCTTGCCCGCGTACTTCATCAGAAACAGATAGAATATCGAATGTTATCAAATGCGGAAGCGGAAATCTACGCGGATATGAGCGTAACTAAGCTGGTACTTGCCTTGGAAAAGGAACACTGCGAGGTGCTTTCTTGCAGGGAATATGACGAAAGCCTGGAAAGCTACTACGTCAATCTGGTGGGAGGTGAAGTGTATGAATAGGTTACTTACCGCCAATTTTGCGAGACTGTGGAGAAGCAGGATATTTTATGTATTGGAAATTTTTATGATCGGTTACAGTGTGATGATATATACTGACACATACATTACCGTTCATAAGAATCATAAAGTATATGAGAATTGGAATTTATTTTTCTTTAACGAGATGTTGTTCATCGGTGTTGCACTGGCGATTTTTATTTCTCTATATATCGGGGTGGAGTACAGCAACGGGACGATCAGGAATAAGCTGTCAGCAGGGCATTCAAGGCTCCATATTTATTTATCCAATCTGTTCGTCTGTTATGGTGCCAGCATCATAGCGTGCATTACTTATAGTGTGACATCGGCGATTCTGGGGCTTGTTTTGATTGGAAAAGAGACGGTAGGCGATTTATGGAAGCCTGCTCAGGGCATGATCGTTGTGCTTTTTATTCTGATGGCGTATGCGGCGATTTTCGTGTTGATTTCCATGTCGGATATGAATACCGTACGGGCAACCGTGGTCAGTCTGATGCTTTCCTTTGCTATTCTGTTTGCCGGATTGTATGTATGTCAGTATCTGTCGATGACCGCGACAATAGAGAGGGTTACTGAGGTGGAAGATGAATCCGGAGAGATCAAGACAGTGGTGGAGACTGAGTATAATGCGAGATATCTGAGTGGTACGAAGCGGAAAATATATGAGTGGGCAGAGCTGCTATTGCCCTCCGGGCAGGTAATGTATGTTGCAGACCATGGCATCAATTATTCGGTGAAACAGCCGGTATGTATGTTTGGAGTCGCGGCAGTCTGCACCGGAGTTGGAATCTGGATATTCCGGAGAAAAGATATCAAGTGATTTTTGGTTCGCAGAAAGGAGGATCATACAGAAGTGCGGATGTGGGTTATATGCGGCGTACTGCTTAGTGTTATCCTTCTTTTGATATGGAAAATAGGAGCGATGCGGCAAGCGGCGCGGGAGATTCGGGAAGGACTTATAGAAAAACTTGATACAGAGACGAATACGCTGATCACGATCGACAGTCAGGATCAGGCAATGAGGGGGCTTGCAGACGCGATCAATACGCAGCTGCGCCGTCTGCGTGCACAGAGGCAGCGGTATGAACAGGGGAACATGGCATTAAAGGAGACGATTACGAATGTTTCCCATGATATCAGAACGCCGCTGACTGCGATATACGGTTATCTGGAGCTGCTTGAAAAGGAAGAGAAGTCCGAGGCAGCAGAGAAATATCTGGAGATTATCAAAAAACGTACGGAAGCGTTAAAAGATCTGACAGAGGAACTGTTTGTGTATGCGGCGGCGGTTCCGGCTGAGGAAATACTATACGGACAAGAAACGACAGAAGTGTCATTTTGCGAAAAGGTATGGGAAGATGTAGATTTGAACTGGGTTCTGGAAGAAAGTATTGCAGCTTATTACGGTGCGCTTAAGGTGCGGCAGATCACACCGCAGATTACAATGCCGGAAAAGAAAGTAGTCCGTCGGTTGAACCCTGCCGCGCTCTCCCGCATTATTGAAAATGTGTTGAATAATGCGGTTAAGTACAGTGATGGGGATTTAAAGATCATGCTGTCTGAGGATGGTGAGATAGAGTTCTCCAATCATGCCGCAGCACTGGATGAGGTGCAGGTGGGCAGGCTGTTCGAAAGATTTTATACGGTGGAGAACGGGGAACATGCAACGGGATTAGGGTTGTCGATCGCACGCCTTTTGACAGAGCAGATGGGCGGCAGTATTAAGGCACAGTATACGGACGGGGTGCTTACGATCCGCATGAATTTCTGCGAGTAAGGAGAAGCTGGAAGATTGCCTGTGTCGATTGGCGAATCGCGGACGAAAGTTTTTTTTAGGAAAAACGGGATAGCAGGTAAACGTTAAATGCTGTCGGTTCGGGGCTACAAGAGTCTACCGATTAGTATACCGTCTCCACATTTAAAATCTCGTTATTCCCCACCTGGAACCGCCATACGGAATGACCGGGCAGGCGGTGTTCTGTTAAATAATACATGTTATCTAATTGTGTGATATAATAGGGCGTACCTCCGCCGATAAAATATTCATAGATATCTTCATATTTTCCGTCAGCCAGAGCCGACAGATCGCGGGTGCGCAGGATGGTGGCATAATCCTGACTGCCGGTAATATCCGTGGAGACGGTGATATAGTAATAATCCTGAATGCGGGTGAGCTGGATCATGCCAGCGATGGTGTCGGGAACGGGGTATGTTTCCCGAATCTTGAAACTCGCAAGGTCGGCCCGGATAATGGAAGAGTTTCCCGAAACAAAATAAATGTCATTGCCGATGATCGTAAATGAACGTACATAGACATTATCAAGGGATTCGATACGGCGAATCTCTGTCAGGTACATGCGTGTATCATCGGGATTGTGGCGAAACAGATACATCTCACCGCTCATGGAGCTCCATGCATAGAAAGTATCGGTGGGCTCGTGGTAGATGATGTAATGTGGTCTGTCGCCGATCTCTTCAAAAGTCTGCGTGTGCACATAGGCACCGCCTTTTTTCTCAAAAATGAGAATGCGGTGTCGTTCTGTATCATCGATCATATATACGGAGCCGTCACTGGCAAGAGTGTGGCCCTTGTCGATCTGATCCGTCATAACTTTCCACTGTGAGAGCGGCGAAGTAAGATTATCGTTATAGATTACCTGATTATGATAGCAGTCAACCAGAAAATAGGTGTCGTTCACCTTTGTAATATAGGTAGGGACACTTAAGTCGGAGTAGGGATTGATTTTGATATTTGCGGCAGAGGTGATAAATGTGTCATTTGTGCTGGCTATATCGACTGGCGCCGATACGTCGGAAATATTGCCGGAGTCAGCTTCGGAGACAAGCTCGGACGCACGGATGTATTCTGTGATCAGATCGGGTGTCCGGTGATGCCGATAGAGTCCAAAACAAAGCACGGCGAGAAGAAGCGCCGACATGACAGTTGTACAGTAAATGAGTTTTCGGGAGTTTCTTTGCGTTCTTTTCATCTTACGTTTTCCTGTGATATTATGGCATACATCGTTACTTTTCACTCATTGGACAACACGGTCGCTCAGAGTGAAGTAAGGCTGTGGAAAGTAACCATACGTCAGTTGCTGTTTTCTTTTATTGCTATAATCATAACACAGTTTAGAAAAATATGATATAATAGCCGCAAAAGAAAACATGCAGGTAGAAGTATGACGCAGACATTA
This sequence comes from uncultured Lachnospiraceae bacterium, assembly GCA_947175435.1. Classification (GTDB taxonomy): domain Bacteria; phylum Bacillota; class Clostridia; order Lachnospirales; family Lachnospiraceae; genus UBA3282. Next base: position 6,029 of record CAMWMS010000054.1, read on the forward strand.
CATACACAGGAAGAACAATACAACTTGACGTTTTGCATCCTGTCGGCGCTGACGATCATTATGGTGGTGGCCGGGCATTGCGGGTATCATATCCTGACGGTGGGGGAGCTGTTCCCGTACTATTCTTTTCATGTACCGCTTTTCATGTTTATTTCTGGCTATTTTTATAAAGATTCGAAGGAGGAGAAACCTCTTAATTATGTAAAAAAAAAGCTGCGCAGACTGATTGTACCTTATCTGATTTGGAATCTGGTCTATGGGCTGATTGCGTGGGCGATGCGTGCCGCCGGATTTGCCATGGGTGAGGGAATCAGCTTCCAGACACTTTTCATAGAGCCTTTTTTGCACGGGTATCAGTTTATCTACAATTATGCAGCGTGGTTTGTTCCGGTTTTGTTTGTCGTAGAGATGATGAATCTGCTAGCGAGGATTATTTTGCGAAACGTAATACGCGGCGTATGGCGTTTGTGCGGGAAAATGTCCGGCAGAACCGTTGAAGAGAGTGAGCTGTCTAAAGAAAAAGAGGGGAATATTATTGAATGGGTTATGCTGACAGGAAGCTTACTGGTCGGCATTATGGTTGTATGGCTTGCCATCGGCGGACATGTGTGGGGTAATTATAAGGCGCCGGGAAAGATTCTTCTGCTTTTTCCGTGTTTTCAGATGGGGCAGTTTTATTTGAAAAAACTGGAAAAACATGACACTTTGGGGAATGTGCCGTATTTTGCTGTCTTGATCGGGATTCAGGTGATTTTGAATGTGTTTTTCAACGGGTTGGCGTTCAGCGCTGTGTGGTGCACCGGTTTTGCAAACGGGCCGGTGATGCCATATATCACAATCATGTCCGGAATTGCGTTCTGGCTTCGGGTTGCCAAAATCATTACTCCGGCTGTCGGAGAGAGCAGGGCAGTGCAATATCTGGGGCGTAATACTTATGCGGTGATGATGCACCATGTAATGGCTCTTATGTTAGTGAAGATAGTCATCGCGGCGGTGGCGGTGCATACAGGAGCGTGCGCAGACTTTAATTTTGAACAGTTTTACACCAATATTGATTACTATTATCTGGTAAGAAGGGCAGAACAGTTCGAAATGGTCTATCTGGCGGCGGGAGTGATCGTGCCGCTCGGAATACAGGCCGGACTGGATCGGGTGAAGAGCAGGATTGCGTTTGCAATCCGCAGGTGAGTATGCTACTCTTAGGATGTTGGTAAGACAGAAGTGGGGACGGTATGTTGCTTATTGTGCATAGTAAAGAAAAAGAAGAGGAGAATGAAATAATTTGTATCAGGAATATTTGATTGGAATGACAATACTGTCAGTTTTACTGTTAATTGTGTTTTACGGTATTCGATGCCGCACGGTGCGCATCTATAATTGGAACGGAAAGCGTTACTGTTATCTGGGACGAGCCGGGCTTCACAGGAGTGGTGACGGGTATTTAGTGTGTATGGGGGAGCGGATGGCTGACCTGTCGTACACGACACTGTACCAGATCTGCCCGTCCAAAGGTTTTGTGCGCAGGAACAGATACAAGGATATGGTGCTTACCGCGGGAATGGCACGGTGTCTGCTTCATGTGGACAGATGTATGAGGGAGTCGGTGTACTATAGGTAGACTCAGAATAGGAAATGCCGAGATATCCTATTGGTGAAACTTAAGAAGGATATGATTTTAAATATTAGATGTAATGCAGCTTTTGGTTTGGCGGAAGGTTAAACAAGAAATTTAAAAAACTATATAGCAGGAAAGGCACAAATTATGATCACAGTCAGCCTATGCATGATCGTGAAAAATGAAGAACGCATCTTAGCAAGATGTCTGGACAGCATTGCGGACCTGATGGACGAGATCATCATCGTAGACACGGGCTCCACGGATGCTACCAAGCAGATTGCGGCGAAATACACAGACAAGATCTACGATTTTACATGGATCGGAGATTTTTCGGCGGCGCGGAATTTCGCTTTTTCCAAGGCAGGCATGGAGTACATCTATTCTGCTGATGCGGATGAAGTCCTGGATGAGAAGAACCGTGACGCATTTCGACAACTGAAAGCGACACTGCTGTCGGAAATAGATATTGTACAGATGTATTATGCCAATCAGCTTTCGCATGGGACGATCTATAATTTCGATAGGGAGCTCCGGCCGAAACTTTTTAAGAGACTCCGCACGTTCCAGTGGCAGGGGGCGATCCATGAGCAGGTAGGCTTGGAGCCGGTGATCTATGACAGCGACATTGAAATACAGCACATGCCGGAGAACAACCATAAGGACAGGGATCTGGCGGCATTTGTGCGGCGGACGCAGGCAGGAGACCGGCTGGACAAGAGGCTTCACAATATTTACGCGAAAGAGCTCTTTATCTCCGGCGACGATCAGGATTTTACAGCGGCAAGGGAATTTTTCCGACAGTCATGTCATGATATGGAGCGCAATGAGGATGAGATCAAGGAGGCTGCCTGTGTAGCGGCAAGAGCGGCACGGATCTGCGGCGATGCGGAGGACTTCTTTAAGTATGCATTGAAAGTGATCGCCTGTGACGGCTGTGCGGAAATCTGCTGTGAATTAGGAGAATATTATCTGCAGAAACAGGATATAGACGAGGCGGTCATATGGTTCTATAATGGAGCCTATGAGACGGAAAGTATTTTGAACATTCACTGTGGCGGCGATCTGCCGCTCTTCGGACTTGCCCGCTGTTACCGTGCGGCAGGTAATGAGGAGCAGGCGGAAGAATATGAGCAGCTTGCACGAGCGTGGAAAGTGCCGCAGCCTGAATGAGAAACCATATGAGTCATAAAATTCAAGTGATATAGGACAGAATAGGAAAGGCATAAAAACATGAAATGGGAAGAAAACGTGCGCAAGGTGGTTCCCTACATACCGGGCGAACAGCCGAGACAGGCGCAAATAATCAAACTGAATACCAATGAGAATCCATATCCGCCGGCGCCGGGGGTGCAGAAGTGTGTCGCTGCGCTGAAGCAGGATAAGATGCGGCTGTATCCGGAATTTCCGGAGCAGACGGAATTAGCGGAAGCGCTGGCTTCCTATTATCAAATTGACAAAGACCAGCTCTTTATTGGTGTCGGGTCGGACGATGTGCTTTCACTGGCGTTCATGACCTTTTTTCAATCGGAGAAACCGGTCTTTTTCCCGGATATTACCTACTCCTTCTATGATGTGTGGGCGGATCTGTATAAGATACCTTATGAGACGAAGGCACTGGATGAGCATTTTTGTATCAGGCCGGAGGATTACAGGCAGCCGAATGGCGGAGTGATATTTCCGAACCCTAATGCGCCTACAGGCGTCCTGATGGATGTCGGGCAGGTGGAGGAGATCATCGAGGCAAACCGTGACGTGGTGGTGATCGTGGATGAAGCATATATTGATTTCGGCGGCACAAGTTGTCTGCCGCTGATCCGTAAGTATGATAATCTGCTGGTAGTGCAAACGTTCTCGAAGTCCCGGTCGATGGCGGGGATGCGGATCGGGTATGCCATGGGGAATTCGAAGCTGATCAAGTATCTGAATGATGTGAAATATTCGGTGAATTCCTACACATTAAATTATACGTCGCTGCAGCTTGGAGTGGAATCCGTGAAGGATGTGGCATATTATCGGGAAACCTGTGAGAAGATTATGAAGAGCCGTGACCGTGCGGAGGAAGAGCTTAGTAAGCTGGGATTTACTTTTCCGAAGCCCTATGGTAATTTTATCTTTGCGAGCCACGAGAAGGTTCCGGCGAAAGAGATATACGAACGGCTGAAGGATAATGACATATATGTCAGATTCTGGGATAAGGAGCGAATCAGGAATTATCTGCGCATTACGATCGGGACGGATGAGCAGATGGAGGCGTTATACCGTGCTCTTCGAGAGATTGTGAAGGCCTGACTTGCGGGAAAAAATCAAGTTTTCCGATGAAAGGACATATATTGTATAGAGGAAGCGTAACATTATTTGCATGGCTCCTGTCGAAAGAAGACCGGATTCATCAACGAAACAGAAAGGATTATAGGTAGTAAGAGCGTATGGAAAAACTAGCCGCCGCATTTGCGGTCACATTGGGTAAATATGTATCGAAGGAAGTCGTTGTGTTCATCATATCGATGATTCCGATTCTGGAACTGCGGGGAGGGCTGATCGTATCCCAGCTATTGCAGATTCCTATTACCACGGCGATTCCGCTGTGCATCATCGGCAATATCATTCCGATTCCGTTTATTCTTCTTTTTATTAAGCAGATTTTTAAATGGATGAAGAAGATCAAGATTTTCCGAGGCCTGATTGAGAAGCTGGAGAATCGTGCCATGAGCAAGAGTGACAATATCAAGAAGTATGAGTTCTGGGGGCTGGTGCTGTTCGTAGGTATTCCGCTGCCGGGCACGGGCGCATGGACGGGGTCTCTGATCGCCGCGCTTCTGGATGTGGACTTTAAGAAGGCAATATTGGCGGAGTTATTGGGAATTGCGATTGCGACAGTTATCATGTCGTTCTTATCCTATGGGCTGTTGGGAGCGCTGCTGGGTTAGAAAAAAAAGAAACATAAGGGTGTATGAAGCATACAGGCTAAAAGTTGTATCAAACTGGGTTATGGGAATGAAGCAGAAGAAAAAGAAATATATCGTCGTAATCTGCTTATGTGTGCTGGCAGCAGTTTCTGCCGTTGGAGCTGCATGGCTGCTTCACATTCGCGGAGACCAAAGTGCAAACTTAGCGCGCAGGAGGGGCGTGATTGCCACCTGCGACAGCACGGAGAATGAGGAACTGTCGGCATATAAGGCAATCGACGGGAATGCGGAGGATCTGTCTTCGCGCTGGTCGAGCGAGAATGACAGAGAGGATGCGTCCCACTATATAGAACTGGAATTTCCGGAAGAAATTTCAGTTTCTTTTGTTATTCTCAGATGGGAGCGGCGCAATGTGATTTCATATGCGCTGGAAGGCTCTATGGACGGCGAAGCGTGGGACGTATTGGAAGCTTTTGATGACGCACCAGAGATTAGGGATCAGGAGATCGTGCTGGAAGACCCTGTGCGGGTGAAATTCCTGCGGCTTAGCACATACGCAGTATCCGCAAGAGAAGAAGATTTTTCCAATTTTTATCAGAATGTGTCTCTCTACGAATTTGAGGTTTATGCGGACAAGCCGGCTGCTTACCGGCTGGGAGAGCCAGCGGTCGGATACGGTGCAGACGGCAGCAGGTTTCTGGTGGTGCCCGAGGCGCCGGAGGGATATGAAGTTACTTATCTGGGAGCGGACTACGAGCAGATCATAGGTGCGGATGGCAGGATCTATGATACGATTCAGGATAAAAAAGTGACAGTGGGATTCCTGCTGACAAGCAGCGTGGATTCTTCCGATACGCAGGAGGTTGTCCGCATGCTGACGGTTCCGGCGTACGACAATAAAGGAGACGGTACAGGTAAGGACGTGCAGGAGGCGGAGAATCAGGGGCGGCGCTATAACGATTGCCCCGAAGTGATTCCGGCGCTGGCAGAATGGCGTGGCGGAGAGGGTACTTTTGAGCCGGGAGACAGTTTCCGTGTGATCGTGGAAGAAGGCTCTGATTTGCAGGATGTGGCGGAGCTTTTTGCGAGCAGGTATCGCAGGATGGTGCGATGTACGGTGGAAGTTGTAAGCGGCAGATTGGAAGAGGCCGAATCCGGGGATGTGTATCTGGGATATGCAGAGAACTCTGAAGGGTTGGGTGCGGAAGGATATACGTGTGATATAAGTGACATATGTGTCATTAAAGCAGAGACGAGTACCGGCGTGCGGTGGGGCACGGTGACGATCCTACAGATCTTGTCAGGGGATGTCTCACTGCCCAGAGGACAGATCAGAGATTATCCGCTCTATCAGGTGCGGGGATTCGGCATAGATGTGGCCCGTAAGGCAGTGTCGGTGGACATGCTGTATGCTATGATGGAGCATATGTCATATTATAAGATGAACGATTTAGCGATTCACTTAAACGACAATATCATCTTAAGCACCAGCGGATTGACGGATTCGGTGGAACAGGCCATGACCGCGGACAGTGCATTCCGGCTGGAGTCGGATATTAAGAATGGTGCCGGCGCAGAGCTTACATCGGGGGAGTATTCTTATACGAAACAAGAGTTTGCACAATTTATCAAGACGGCGAAAACCTACGGTGTGACGGTGGTTCCAGAGATCGATACACCGGCTCACTCCCTGTCTATTACAAAGCTGTATCCGGAATATGCGCTTGCCGCGAATCCGGAATCAGTGGATCAGATCGATCTGGATCAAAAGGAGGCGGTTGCGCTGGTCCAGAGAATCTGGAAGGAAGCGCTGGACGGAGAGGATGCGGCGTTTCGGGAGGCCGAGATTGTCAACATCGGTATGGATGAGTATTACGGGGACGGGGAACGGTATCGGGTGTATGCAGAGGAAATGGCGGAACTGGTACGCGCGGAAGGGAAAAAAGTGCGCATGTGGGGAAGCCTGAGCAATATGGCCGGAAAGACTATGCCCGCTCCTGAGAATCTGCAGATGAATCTGTGGAGTACCTTGTGGGCTAATCCGAAACAGATGTATGAGGCGGGATATGCCCTGATCAATATGCAGAATAACCACCAATATGTGATTCCGGGCGGCGGATATGATTATCTGGATAGCAGAGAATTGTATGCGCAGTGGGAGGCAAACAAGTTCTATGATTATGATACGGTGGTGTTTCTGCCGAGCTATTCTCCGCAAATGCTGGGAGCCGCTTACATGATCTGGAATGATATGAGCGGCAATCTGGATCTGGGAATCAGCGAATATGACCTGTATATGCGGTTTGCGCAGCCCCTTCCGGTGCTTAGCGCCAAGCTGTGGGGCATGGGTGATTCCCGGGAGGATACGGGTGGCACAAGTGCAGGGACGTCGAAGCAGGATACGGGTGAATCGGAAGAAACCTATGAGGATTTCTGCGAGCGCGTCCGGTTCATGGAGCGTCGTCAGTATGGCATAGAAGGAGAAACGAACCGGGTCTACGAGGAAGCGGTCGGAATAGAGCCGTCCTATGAAGTGGAGATGCAGGTATATCTGGAGGGAGCAGATCTGCAGACAGCAGCAGATGCAGAGACACAGGGAGCAGAGGCGGAAGCGGACAAGCAGACAGTAACGGAGAGGGCAGATGCGCAGACGGACGGACAGACCCGAATGCAGGTGATCTCGGAGAGTGACTGCGCATACGGCACATGGGCGTTCTATGCGGCGGAGCCGGAGACCGGAAAGGTAGGATTTGCCAGAGAGGGCAGAACCTATACATGGGATTATGTACTGCCCCGCGGACGGCAGGTGGAGCTGCGGGTGGTCGGAGAACCAGGGCAGACTACTTTGTATGCGGACGGAGTTAAGATTGGAACACTGGGCAGCGCGGAGCCATTTGAGGAGTATGCGACTTTTGTTTTCCCGACACAGAGAATCGGGGAAGAGACAGGAAGTTTCAGGGGCGAAGTCGAGGTTGAGAGACTGCGCTGAAACTGTTAAGGGGTGACAGGGATTGAAGACGAGAGAAGAGGCATTGGCATATGGGCTGTCATTTGCTGATACATATCAGGATGCGCCGTTTCATGACCACAATTGGCAGCTTGTGAGAGTGAAGGGGAGCCGGAAGGCTTTCCTTTGGATTTATGAAAGAAACGGGTATATTAATCTGAATGTGAAGGTAGACCCGGAATGGCGGGATTTTTGGCGCAGCACATATCAGTCGGTGACAGCGGGGTATCATCAGAATAAGGAGCACTGGAATACGATTATTTTGGATGGGACGGTTCCGGAGGAGGATATTAGGCGGATGATTGGGGAGAGTTATGATTTGGTGAGGCGTGGGGAGCGGAAATGAGCGAATCGGCAGTGAGACTATATTAATTAGTGAAGCCGGACGCGCTTGCGCTCGGTTCCAAACGCAGCGGTACTAAGCTCGAAAGTTGCGTTGCAACTTTGAACCTCGCTAAGTGCCGGCAGTTTAAATCCGAAGGATTTAAACATATCCAAACGGTCCTTATGACTACTACATATCATCCGACGCTGTGTACTGGAGATATTTTTTTCATTGATATTGATAGTAAGTAGTGAGTAGAATGGAGTGACACAAAAATGGAGGCATATACGGGATTTGCGCAGGTATATGATACGTTTATGGACGATACGCCTTATGAGGAGTGGTGTGCGTATTTGGTGGAATTGTTGGAGAAGTATCAGGATGAAATGGAAAATGACACAAATGTCATTATGAACTGCGGCGAAGAAAATACGCAGATAAATGGAAAATGTGACGATAGTATCATAAATGAAGATGATTTTTACCGGAATATACAGCAGGAGCGCAACTCGATTCTGGACTTGGGCTGTGGTACAGGAACGCTGACGGAGCTGCTTGCAGGGCGGGGATATGACATGATCGGTATTGATAACTCTGAGGAAATGCTGCAGATTGCTATGGACAAGAGCGACGATGCGGGGTTAGAGATCTTGTATCTGCTTCAGGATATGCGGGCTTTCGAGCTGTACGGAACGGTGGGAGCGGTGATCAGTGTCTGCGATTCGGTCAATTATTTGTTAGAGGAAGAGGATGTGGTGCAGACGTTCCGGTTGGTGAACAATTATCTCTATCCGGGGGGACTGTTTATCTTTGATTTCAATACGGTATATAAATACGAGGTCGTTATAGGTGATACCACGATTGCGGAAAACAGGGAGAAATGCAGTTTTATCTGGGATAATTACTATCATGAAGAGGAAGAAATCAATGAGTATGATCTGACCATTTTCGTGCAAGAGGGGAAAGAGACGGACACATACCAGAGATTTCAGGAAACGCACTACCAGCGTGGATACCGTCTGGAGCAGATGCAGGATTATCTGAGCCGGGCCGGGCTTGCGTTTGTGGAGGCGATAGATGCGGATACACACGGAGCGGTCACGGATACCAGCGAACGGATTTATGTGGTGGCGAGAGAATCCGGGAAGAAAGGTGTTTCATAATTTTTGAACAGTATGCGGTATTTACAGGCGCATTTGCAAAAAATATTTGAGAAGGAAGCAGACGTAGAAGGAAAAAGCTGACAATTGAAAGCGGCGGAATGGAGAGTAACATGACAGATTATATTGTAAGAGCAACAGCAGCGAATGCGCAGATACGCGCGTTTGCGATTACATCGAGGGAGCTGGTGTAGCACGCCAGAAGTGCCCATGACTTAAGCCCTGTGGTGACGGCGGCATTGGGACGGTTAATGACAGGCGGCGTGATGATGGGCAGTATGTTAAAAGGCGAGAAGGACATGCTGACGCTTCAGATAAACGGCGCGGGTCCCGTGCACGGACTGACGGTGACGGCGGATTCACAGGGAAATGTAAAAGGATATGCGGACAACCCACAGGCGATGATGCCGCCGAACAGTGTGGGAAAGCTGGACGTGGGCGGAGTGATCGGCTTAGGAGTGCTCACGGTCATTAAAGATATGGGGCTGAAAGAGCCCTATTCTTCGACGATCGAGTTGAAAACGGGAGAGATCGGGGATGATTTGACGTATTATTTTGCGGCTTCCGAGCAGATCCCTTCCAGTGTGGCACTGGGTGTTCTGATGGAGAAAAATAATACGGTAAAGCAGGCGGGCGGATTTATCATACAGCTTATGCCTTTTACCGACGAGGAAGTAATCAGGAAGTTGGAGCAGAAACTGGTGGCGCTTCCGCCTGTGACTAGGATGCTGGAGGAGGGCAACACACCGGAACAGATTCTGGAGATCGTGCTGGGCGATCTGGGCGTGGAGATCACGGACACGCTTCCGGTGCGGTTTTATTGTAACTGCAATAAAAAGCGGGTAGAGAAGGTGCTGATCAGTCTGGGAAAGAAGGAACTGCAGGAACTCATTGATGAGGGGAAAGATGTGGAACTGAACTGCCATTTCTGCAATACGAATTATGTGTTTACGGTGGAGGAACTTAAAAAAATACGAGGGTGAATAGTGTGAAAAATAAATTTTTCACACGCAAGTTTGTGCTTGCGCCCA